>DAOLNX010000026.1:0-19195 GCA_035416785.1 Smithellaceae bacterium
TCGAACACACCTTAACTCTGCATATTTTTTGTCTTGACAATGGGGAGGGGTTCAAATACTGCCATACACAGATAGTACATAGCGAATTTTGTCTCATCTCTTAAGGCCCACCCGTTAGGTGCTTTCCCATCTGCATGAAAGAAAGCGGTGGCGATATTGATTGCATAAGTCATATGATTTCCTTTTGGTGACAGTGCTGGCATACTGTGATATTTAGGGATAAACTTCAGCCATGCATTGGATTTAAGTGAAGGCACGAACCTATGGAAGGCCAACAGCCATCCGAGACTTTTACACTAACGCTATTGAAGTTTTGTTTTTCTCAAGCTTAAAGCAAAAACGGCCAGAATCCAGAATAACATGGTGTGGTATGATGAAGCACCATAAATTATGCTTTCGCCACAATTTGCGACAATCAGAAAAACAAGTGCGTAAAACTCGGCCGGAAACTCTCTATTGGTATCTTTGTGAACAAAACTACAAAATGACAATAATATGATGAATGCATAGAATATTGTGCCTACGAGACCACTGTCAAAAATAGATTGTACATAGCCATTGTGTAATGTCGTTTTTGATGTTTCTCTTTTGTTGCTTTTATCTGAATTGAAAACATATGGGTTTGATTGCTTTTCAATGATTGCCTCAGAGCCGAGGGTGAGCCCATAGCCAAGGAATGGCCTGTGGGTAAATCTTTGCCAGGACTGCTGCCATAAATTTACCCGGCCTGTTAAACCGGTAAGCGATTCAGACCTTACTGTGTGCCGGATGTGTTTAGAATTAAAGTCAATGTTTCCAATAATACCCCACCCGATAATGCCAGTGATAAGCATAATGCATATGAGTACTAATTTGTTGCGCAAGCTATAGTAAAACCATATGGTAACTGTGCTTGCTATTATGGATGCAATCCAAAAAGTGCGCGATTGTGTCATCAAAAGACATACTAGTGCAGGTATAATTAGGATAATTTTACGCCACCACGTTGTAATGCCGAACCAAGCTAATCCAATGAGCAAGCCGGCACAAGCGCCCATCATTCCTGATTTTGAAAACAGCCCCCGGAAGCGAGTTTGGTAGCCGGCCATGTTTCCTACTAATAAGTGTTCATATGCGATATTTGGCCAAATAAATATTGCCATGATACTTACTAGTAATACAATAAAATATGCGAAAATAGTTAAATGTATCAAAGTACGATTCCTGGTTGTTCCCAATGAGATGTTACTTTCATAATATGCGATAGAAAATAACATGACTGAAGTTATTGATGCTATCTGAAGAAATACGAACAAGATGTCGCTTGCAAACAGGCATGATAATAACAGGCTGAACAGGTATCCGAATATTGGCCAGTAACGAAAAATAATCTGTGGATTTGTGTGTGCGATCAAGTAGATGCAACCAATGAGTAAACAGTTAAGTTGAGCAATTCCTCTTAAAATGTAAGGGTCACCAAGTTGACTTACATCTTTAAAAACAAGAGATATTATCAGGATGACCAGTGCTGCACGTAACATATCTAATAATTACTTATGTTATTAATTTTAATGATTCTTGATGAGATTCTTTTTTCGCGGAGAGTATTCGTAAAGAAAACATAACTGAGATTTACTATGATCCAGCAGATCTGCGTGAATACGATGCCAAGGCCGGCGCCAATGATGCCCCACTTCAGGATCATTGGGTACCCCAGACCAATTGTTACTATTGCGGATACCAGCTTTCCCCAAAAACCGGCTTCGGGAAATTCGGCCGTCCTAAACGCGGCGCTTAGCACGGTATTAATGCTTACCAATATGATTGCTATGCTTAATATGGGAACCAGATAATAGAATTTTCCATAGATTGGCTTGAATAAAATTGATAACAGCGGTTTAGCAAAGATTGATATTACCGCGCAAAATATTAATGATACACTGAATAAAATGATTCCTACGTTCATTAACCAGCGGCGCCATTCGTTATAACCAGTTTCAATAAGATATTTTCTGGCTACAGGAATTGCATAATTCATGAGACCGATTTGCACGACATTAAAACTGTTTAATAAGGTTTGTGCTGCCGCAAAAGCTCCGGCGGAGAAAATATCCACTCCTAGGGCAATAAAATAGATGTATATCTGCGTGGACACCGTGTATAAAATAGTTTCGAGCAACAGCCACTTTCCAAATTTCCAGTTAATGCGCCAGATATTTGCAATGTTGTGCAAGTTTATTTGATAATGCACGCCTCCCAGGGGACTGATGAGAAATCCGGCAAGGTAAGTGATGCCAATGATTAGTAAAACATGTATTAAAGAGACATTTTTCATCCATAGTAACATCAGTATCAATGTAATGCGGCAAACATGAGTAATTATGTCGGCTGTAAAAAGTTTTTTCCACTTAAAACGGGTCATATTTGCAGATCTCATAAAATCCTGCAAATCCGCCGACATCAAGTAGAAAAAGAACGCAGCGGCCAGACCTAAACTAAACAAAGGTTTGGTGAGTAAAAATATACCACCTGCCAGCAATATAAAAAAAACAAATATTATTTGAAGTGATAATTGACTGGAAAAATATGATGATGCATCCTTTTCTGTAATGCCTGCCCCAAGGACTTTTAAAGGCATTTTTACCAGAGAGGCGGAAATGCCGCTCACAATCATAAAAGCGGTACTGAACATCATGTATAACCCGAAATCATCAGGGGTAAGTGCTTTTGCCAGAAGAACAACGGTTAAAAAATTACCCAGTGAAGAAATCCCCTGACTGGCTAGGGATGTGACGGTCATATGGTTAATAATTTTATAAGACTCTTGCATAGTTTAAACCGTTTTTCAGGTTATCGGATACAGCTCCGCCCTCTAAATTACATAGACGGTATCGCACACAAAAAAGGTAACCAGTAATAAATAGCTTTTAGTCGGTTAATCACAATGATCAGGCATTTACAGCATCTTCCTTGAATAATCAATCTGTTCGTCTTGTTTAAGAGTTTGATACCGTTCATAAATCATCTTGACACTCTCATGTTTAATCATTAGACTTACAGTGAATGAATGTTTTTTAGTGTTAAAGGCATTGAAATGAAAAGAAGTTTAACCTTCATTATGATTTTTGCGTTCTTCGCGATGTTTTTATCATCGGCAAACGCTGACTGGTCGGTGAGATTGGGCGAGGATGGAACCAATGTGCTGGGCTTTCATTCCAATTTTACGAAAGTTGATTTTTTTATTACGTCAAAAAATAGCAGCACTTGGACATCTCAGGGGTTAACAAACATCTCGGCGCCGGGTTGGACGGCTTCGGTAGTCAATCCCACCTATGCTACAACCAGCGGACCTCCGACTACGGACACGGTGTACTGGAATCTCAATTTTACCGGCAATATTCCCACAACCGTTTTTAAGCTTGATTACCTTGTTTATACCGGTCACATGATTACAGCCGCCTACAGCTTGCAATTTAAAGATGGTCAGTTGAAGTTCTGGATGCCCATTATTCCCGACTTGAGAAAATACAATAGAAATCCAGCACCCGTGCCTTTGCCGGGAACCCTGCTCCTTTTCGCTTCCGGTTTGTTGGGTTTTTGGGTGATCAAAAGAAAGTTCTTCTTGGGAACTGTGAGACAAAGGCGTCCAGCAGAATGCATTCCCTTTGCCCGATAAAGTGAAAACCCTTTAAGATATCTTTACCAAATATCAGAATTACATTGACTCATTAAATCATTCTTCATATATTTTATCCAGTGGAGCGATCCCGATTTTTGCTTGAAATGGGACGGTCTTCTGTGCGATTTGCCGCGTGTTTCGTGAAAATGAACAAGGGAAAGCGGGACAAGATGTCTGATAATCCAAACGAGTATCAAAAATCGGCCGAACAGTTCGGACCAGGGGGGGAATTGCGTTGTTATAGCGATGAGAAGTATCGAGATATTCTCGAAAATATTGAAGACAGTTATTACGAAGTGGATCTGGACGGCAATTTCACTTTTTTCAACAATGCTTTGTGCAAACTCGGCGGGTGCACCCGGGAGGAGCTTCTGGGTGTAAACCACCGAAAGTTTATTGATGAGAAAACCGCTGACGATGTTTTTGCAATGTTTCACAAGGTTTTTCAGACCGGTGAACCGGCCAAGGCCTTCGACTGGCAAATGGTCAGAAAAGACGGGTCGAGACGGTATGTTGAGGCCTCCGCAACGCTTTTAAAAGATGTCTCGGGCCAACCGGTGGGATTTCGAGGTATTATTCGCGATATCACCGAGCGTAAAGAGATTGAGCGCAAATTATACAAAAAAGAGCAGCAATTCCGTGCGTTAGCTGAACAATCCACAGATATTATTCTTCTTTTGAATCGAGATTTGTTGATTATTTATAAAAATCAGGCTTTTGAAAAAATATTGGGATACAAAACGGATGAGCTTTTTGGCACTCATCTGTTTGACTATATTGACCCCGATGACGTAGTTGTCCTGACGGAAATATTCCATGAAGGATTTCGGAATCCCCGTTATTTTGTCAGCAGCGTTGAAATACGCATCCGGTGCAAGGACGGAAGCTGGCGGATTTTCGAGGCGATAGGATCGAACCTGGTTCGTGACAATGTTGTGGAAGCCGCCATTATTAATCTCCGGGACATTACCAAACGCAAGCAAACCGAAGACCTGCTGAAACAAAGCGAATCGCGATACCGTCTTTTGGCCGACCACATGAAAGATCAGGTGTGGCTGATGGATTTGAACTTGCAGTGGATCTACATCAGCCCCTCTGTGGAAAAATTATGGGGTTACACTCTTGAGGAACTCAAGCAGAGTTCGCTGGAAAAGCTGCTCACGCCTGCCTCCTATCCTGCGGTGACCGATTTTCGATCACGACAATTACCCATGACACTGAAATCTCCTCCGGATTATTTTTTGAAACGTACCCTGGAAGTGGAGACCATCTGTAAGGGCGGGTGTCTAGTCTGGTCTGAAATTACCTTCAGCCTGATTCTGGATAAGGATGGCCGCCCCCTTTCCATTCTTGGAGAAGGCAGAGATATTACCGAACGTAAACTTGCGGAACAGGCGTTAAAAAAAAGCGAGGAGCGCTACCGTAGTGTTTTTGAAAATGCCGGGCTTCCGATGGTCATCATGGAGGATTCCCTGTTGATCTTCATGGTCAATGACCGGTTTGTGGATATGTCCGGATACAAAAAAGAGGAGATTGAGGGCCGGATGAATTTTGCCGACTTTCTGGCCGCGGAAGACCGTGATGCACTTATGGCCTGTTTTTCCCGCCACGAGGAAAACAAACCGGTTGAGTATGAGTGCCGGATCGCCCATCGCAACGGAGAACAATTTGATGTTCTGATGCGGCTCGGACACATTCCCGGAGCAGGCCAGTTCATTGCTTCCTTTACAGACATTACGTCCCGAAAACAGGCTGAACTCGCCATGCTGGAAAACCAGCAACATTTACAGAAAGAGAATATCCGCCTTCGTTCTTCCATCCGGGAACGCTATCGGTTTTGTGATATTATCGGCAAGAGCCAAAGTATGCAGGAGGTTTACGAATTTATTCTTCAAGCGGCGGCTACCCAGGCTCATGTTATTATTTACGGTGAATCGGGAACGGGTAAAGAGTTGGTGGCCAAGGCGATCCATGCCACGGGAGAAAGAAGCAAAAATGACTTTGTCACGGTTCACTGCGGCGCCATCCCGGAAACGCTGATGGAAAGTGAATTTTTTGGCTATAAAAAAGGTGCGTTCACAGGGGCCAATACGGATAAGCCTGGCTATCTTGACGAGGCGGATGGCGGAACTCTGTTTCTGGATGAGGTTGGTGAAATTGGGCTGAATATGCAGGTAAAGCTTTTGCGGGCTATTGCCGGCGGCGGCTATACGCCTGTTGGAAGCAGCGCCAGAAAAAATGCCGATGTGCGTATTATTGCGGCAACGAATCGGAATCTCAGGGATCTGGTGAAACAGGGAATCATGCGGGAAGATTTTTTTTACCGCATTCATATTCTTCCCATTTACCTTCCCCCATTGCGGGAAAGGAAAGAGGATATGCAGCTCCTCATTGATCATTTTCTTCACCTTTACGATAAGAACTCTCCCCCTTTGCCTGGACACGTAACCGAAGCCTTGTTGAACTATGGCTGGCCGGGAAATGTTCGTGAGCTTCAAAACGTGCTGCATCGTTACCTGACGCTGAAAAGGCTGGATTTTGTTGGCGGGCCGGCTGTTCGTTCTGTGCATCTCGAAGAAGGGTTGCCGGAAAGCGGGGAATCTCTCAAAGCAGAATCAGCCCCACAGGTTGTCATTGCGGGAGAAAAGCAGTTTCTCCGCAAGCCAGTTGAGATCAGGCTTGCGGATTCGACTCTGAACCTGAAGGCTTTGGAAAGAGAGCATATTATCAATGCCTTGTCGGAACATCATTGGCACCGGGGCCGAACCGCATCGGCCCTGGGCATTAACCGAAAGACTCTTTTTATGAAAATGCAAAAATTTGGCATTAATGAGTCATGAGAAGTTGTTTATCTATGCCTCAAGATGGGGTATATATTCCCATTATCATAAAATATTAATTTTACGTTATAATTTATTTTGTGATTTTTTAATGAGGCGCTTTGCCCCAATTGAGATATTATTGTTTCAGCTCGCCGAATAAAAACTAGTTCTATATATTCAATACTTAAAACATATCTCGGTCATTTTATGAACAATGGCATGTGAAATGCTCATGTAGAGAGCATTCCAGATATAAATCTTATTTTGGAATGAGCCGTAGAAAGTCAAATGAAATAGTTCTCTAGGAGGTTGTTATGAAAAAAATGATGCTCGTAATGGTTGCTCTTCTTCTTGCATTACCGATGTTTTCTGCACAGGCCGGAACAAAGGCGGCAACAAAATACCCGATTGTTCTTTCGCATGGCATGGGTGCAAACGCCGAGGTAATGGGAATTACCGACTATTGGGGAAAAATTCCAAAGACCTTAAGAGAGAACGGAGCGCAGGTTTTCATTACCAGCGGCAATCCCATGCAATCCAAAGAATACAAAGCTTTGGAATGGAAAGCAAAAGTTAAAGAAATCCTGGCCATCACCGGCGCAAAAAAGATTAATCTCATCGGTCATTCCGACGGTGGGCTTTATACCCGATATGCAATTACCAATCTCGGCATGGCTCCTTATGTCGCCAGTTACACCAGCATGAGCAGCCCTCACAGAGGGAGTCCGGTTGCCGACGCGATCATGAACTTTGGTGCAACCACGGGATTGACCAATGCCATCGCGGGTCTTCTTGATTTCGTGTATGGATTTTTATTTGGTGTTCCCGGAACGGACAGTGAAATCAATGGAATTCAGGAAACAACCTGGTGGATGAAAACCGTTTTTAATCCGAATGTTCCCGACATGGCCGGAGTTTATTATCAGAGCTACGGTTCAGACTGCAAAACCATCATCGGAGGGCAAATTATGACTCCGCTGTGGCTGGCGGTGAAGCCGGTTGAAGGTGCCAATGATGGCTTGGTTTCTGTTTCCTCAGCTAAATGGGGTAATTACCGGGGAACTTTGACTGGCTGGTTTGGAGTCAATCATTTGTCGGAAGTAGGTCTTTTAAGCCTGCCGACACCCGGATACGACGCTCCGACCCATTTTACCAATATTGCCGCAGACCTGAAGAACAGAGGGTTTTAATTCTCATTTCCACAAGATTATTTTTAGACAAGCCGTATCACCTCAATGAATTCCAGAGGAATACGGCTTGTTTTTTTATGTTGGAAAAGATAGAATTACACATATGAAAAAGAAGATTGTTCTGGCAGTAGTGACGATTGTTGTTACTTGTCTGGTTGTCTATGTTTTCTATCCGCGTTTGTCCGGATACTTTTCGGATGATGCCGACGCGGAACATATTATCAGCATGAAGCAAAATATTCCCATATCGGATGTCAAAATGTTTATCAAAGGATTTCCGGCTCAATCGGCTGAGGAAGACCCCCGGGAATATTTTTCCAGAGAAATCGTCAATGCCTATACAGTGCGTTTTTTCAAATTTCTGGAAACCCAAATCGAATTTACCAGTATGGATGATCATCTCAAGGCGGTGAAAGCCTATCTCTATTCCAAATTTCCGCCCCTTCAGGCGCAGGAGATGTTCGCGCTTTACCGGAAATTTCTTGATTATGAAATTCAAATTCACGAAAAAGCAAAAGCCTGGGGCCAACCGAAAACAGCGGAAGAATTATTACGCTATCTTCAATCCGTGCAGGATTATCGAAGAGATATTTTCGGTAAAGAGATTGCGGATGCCATGTGGGGTGCGGAAGTCAAGGCCCATGAATATACTATTCGAAAAAACGGTATCAAGAACGATCCCAATCTTTATGGAGCCGAGAAAGAAAGAAGAATCAGCCATTTGAAAGAGGAAATGTGGGGTGCGGACGCTGTCCGTCTGGAAGATGCCCCGCAAACCGATTCTGAAAGGTATGAAGTATATCAAGAAAAGCAGGAAATTTACCAAAAAGATCTTCAGCAATTGACGGAATATGAGAAATTGAGGAAAATCAAGGAGTTCAGGGAGAAATATTTCACCGCTGAACAGATGGCCAAACTTGAACAGGTTGACCGGGAAATGGAACACGAAAGATTAAGGGAATCCGATTATTATGCCAAGGAGAAGGCCATTTTGAACGATTTTTCGCTCAGTGATGAAAAAAAAGCACTGGCCATACAGGAATTGCAAAACAGCCTTTTTGGAGAGGATGCAGACGCGCTCCGAAGGAGAATCAATATACAAAAGCAAGCTTCCCCATAGAAGGATTTTTACATTTCTTTGATCTGGTTACGTTTCTTTGATTTAAGGTGATTGAATAGAAAAGAAATCAAAAAATGATCTTGTCTGACCCAGCTCGGATTTCGAGGTTGAAAATGAAAAAGGAAAGCAAAATTCAAAAGTTTCCCTCTTCTCATTTCCATGAAATGTTGAGGAACTTTCAAGGTTTGCCAGACATTATTCTCCATTTTCCAGGAGGGTGCCGATGGATTTTTTTGGCATCGATCATTATGCTGGTTCTGACGGCTTATACTCCGACTTCCTTTGCCGCGGAACTCAAAAATGAAAATGCTCGCCAGGAGGGAAACTGCCTGGTTCTTACCTATGACTTGGATGGCAGGGAAAACGATGTTCAGGTTCATCTGACGTTTACGGTTGAAGGACGAATCTATCAGGCTTCGGAACTTCATGTCGAAGGGGATGTCGGCAAGGTGAAAACAGGTGCAAAAAAAAGAATTAGCTGGAATATTTTGAAGGATTTTCCACGAGGCTTGCATGGTTCGGTGGAATGGGAGCTAACCACAACGCAGGACGCATTAAAAGACCCGATTACCGGCATGCAGATGCTCTTCATCAAAGGCGGGTGCTTTCAGATGGGAGACACGTTTGGAGACGGCGAAAGTGATGAAAAGCCGGTTCACGAAGTATGTGTGAGTGATTTTTACATGGGGCAATACGAAGTGACGCAAGGTCAGTGGAAAGCGGTTATGGGAAATAACCCTGCTCGTTTTCCAAACTGCGGCGGAAACTGTCCTGTTGAAAATGTGTCCTGGACCGACGTTCAGGAATTTATCCGCAGGTTCAATGCCCGAAACGGAAAAAGTTACCGTCTGCCCACCGAGGCCGAGTGGGAATATGCAGCCAGAAGCGGGGGGAAAGGCGAGAAGTGGGCGGGAACCAGCAGCGAATTGTCCTTGGGAAACTATGCATGGTATAACAAAAATTCAGGCCGAAAAACTCATCCGGTTGGTCAGAAACAGCCCAATGGATTGGGCCTGTATGATATGAGCGGCAATGTCTGGGAGTGGTGTGCAGACCGATACGGTGAAAAGTATTATTCACAAAGTCCTAAAAATAATCCTGAAGGGGCATCCTTCGGTTCGGACCGTGTTCCTCGTGGAGGCAGTTGGTATTACCACGCACCTTCGGCTCGTACATCATATCGCGGCAGGCGCAGCCCAACCCAAAAGGGCAGCAACCTTGGTTTCCGGTTGGTCCTGACCCAGTAATTGCTTCATATGAACAGTTATCGATCTGCCCTTGCCAAAAACTTGCTTATTTTATGTTTAATTTTACAATTCCTCGGTCACGACCCGGTTCAACCCACCGTCCATCAAGAGAACTTCCGTCAAGAACAAGTGCATATTCACAGTTCAAATGTGCACCGCCTCTTTTGATATGGGACACTTCCTTAAAAACGAGAGTATTGCCGGTTACTCTTCCTTCAATACGATGAACAGAATTCAGAGACGGCCAGGAGATTTCGCCGGAAAAATTTCCGGTTACAGAATCGACCGTTCCAATCGTAACAAGCGTCGGAAAGTTTTTGCTTTTCTGGTCCTGCACAAAACCCTCAAGGAGGGTTCCTGAAGATATAACGGTTTGGGCCTGTGCCAAGGAAACAGCTAAAAACAGACTAATAAAAACCAGTGATGCATACTTCAAAAATCGATTCATAATTTACCTCCATTTTTTGATTGAAATGATCTTTACGTTTTCATTATTCGCTTATGATGGCTCCAGCCATGAGATCGCCGATCAATTTGCTGAAACGGGAAGGATTGTCCAGTTTGCCACCTTCGGAGATGACCGCCATGTCAAAAAGCAAATCGGTGTAATCTTTTAATATATTGGATTCTTTATCTTTTTCGTAAATAGACCTGATTTTGGCAAGAAGGGGATGTTCCATGTTGAGCTCCAGCACCCGTTTGGTTTGGGGTGACTGCACGCCGCCTGCTTTGAGGATTTTTTCCATGTAAGCGCTCATGTCGTATTGATCGCCGGAAAGGCAGGCTACCGAATCTTTCAAATGGGTGGAAGGTTTTACATCTTTCACTTTTTCAGAAAGGCTGGTTTTGATGAACTCAAAGAGGGCATTGAATGCTTCTTTTTTGCCGTCATCCATTTTTTCCAGATCGAGATCGCCTTTTTCCGCGCTCTTAAAGGTTTTCTTTTCAAACTCATGGAGATCGCGAATGACCCACTCGTCAATTGGGTCTGTCATCAGCAGTACTTCAATGTCCTTTTCCTTAAGCTGTTCTAGGTGAGGGCTGTTGGCCAGCGCGGTCAGGTTTTCTCCGGTGATGTAGTAAATTTCCTTTTGATCCGGTTTCATCCGGTTGACATAGTCGGAAAGCGACGTGTATTTACCGTCCGACTGCGTTGATTTATAGCGCAATAGGGACGCGATTTTGTCTTTATTGTCATAGTCTTGGGAAATGCCGGCTTTGAAAATATGCCCGAACTCAGTGAAGAAAGTGGTAAATTTTTCCTGTTCCATTCCTGAAAGGAGATCCAAAATTTTCTTGACCAGATTCTTCCGAATGCTCCGGACCAGGGCGTCTTGCTGGAGGATTTCACGGCTGACGTTCAGGTTCAGATCCGGGGCATCCACCACGCCTTTGACAAAGGCCAGATACTGGGGCATCAGTTCCTTGCAGTTTTCCATAATGAAGACGCGACGGGAGTAAAGTTGAATACCGTGTTTTTGCTCGTGACTGAATAAATCGAAGGGGGCCTTTGAAGGAATGTAAAGCAAAGCGTTGAATTCCGTTTTCCCTTCCAGTTTCACATGCAAATGGGTAAGGGGCGGATTCCAATCGTGGCTGATGTGGCTGTAAAACTCATTGTGCTCTTCTTCCGTGACTTCCTTTTTATCTTTTGTCCAAATGGCTTTCATGGAATTGAGCGTTTCTTCCCGAATGATTTTTTCTGTTTTGTCTTTTTCGGGTTTTCCGTCCTTGTCCAAAATCGGTTCCGTCTTTTCCACATCCATGACGATGGGATAGGAGACAAAGTCGGAATGCTTCTTGACGATGCCCCGGAGAACCCATTCGTCAGTGAAGTCCTGTTCGTCATTTTCTGTTTTTTTCAGATTCAGGAGAATGGATGTACCCCGTGTTTTCTTTTCTGCCGGTTCAATCGTATAGGTTCCGTCTCCGGCGGATTCCCATTTTGTTGCCAGATCGCTTCCTGCCGCCCGTGTAATCAAAGTGACCTTTTCAGCAACAATAAAGGCGCTGTAAAAGCCGACGCCGAACTGGCCGATCAATTCAGGCGTTATCGTTCCTGGTTTGCTGGATGCTCCGACGGCTTCCAGAAAGTTTGCCGTTCCGCTTTTGGCAATGGTTCCGATATTTTCAATAATTTCATCATGGGTCATGCCAATGCCGTTGTCCGATATTTCCAGTGTTTGATTCTTTTTATCAGCGGTGATTTTGATTTTCAGATCCGTGTCGCTGCCTAGAATTTCCGGTTCTGTCTGGGCTCTGAAGCGGAGCTTGTCAATGGCATCCGATGCGTTGGAAATCAGCTCTCGCAGAAAGATTTCCCGATGCGAATACAAAGAGTGAATAATGATATTCATCAGCTGCTGGACTTCGGTTTGAAATTGATGGGTTTCCCTGACTCCTTCCATATGACCTCCAAATCTATGTGATTTAATTTATTGAGATTACAATTATATGCACATTGCGGTGCTATATTGGCCATGAATTGCGGATTGTCAAGCCCTTCATGGGGTTCGTCATATAAAGACTTCCAAATGATCTTGATGAGAAAGTTTATTTATCTTTTGGGAAAATTTCTGACGGTCACGGACGTGAAGTTTGTACTTGCATTGAAGATGATTCGTTGTAATATCGGAAATCATTGAAATGATATACATGTGACTACATTAGTCAAGAAGTTGTGGATGTTTTTTATCAACACGAAGTCAATCTCAGGATCGAGTGAACAATGACCGTTGGCGGGGCAAGTGAATCAGGCATAATCATATGATGAATGAACAAGAAGAAAAAAGGGCCAGGCTTGGTAAGCGCAAAGAATCCATCAAGATGAAAGGCGCGGATTTATGGGATGTTTTGTCGGATGCCGTCAATAATTTCAGCAATAACGGAGATGCAAACCAGGCGGCGGCCATCGCTCTGTATGCCATTCTTTCCGTTATTCCGCTCTTCATCTTGACGATGCTTGCCGCTGGATCTTTCTTCAGCTCCAATCCGACGATTCAAAAGGACATTGTCGCAGGCGTTCAGAACTTTCATCCCTATTTTTCGGAGGAGATTCTCCGGCAGTTGGGAAAAATTGAGGGGAAAGGTCAAATTCTGGGGTGGATCGGCGTGGTTGGTCTTGTTTGGCTTTCCGCGGCGATTTTCAATGCCGTTGAATCTGCCCTGAATATCATTTTCCGTTCGCAGCAGAAACGAAATTATTTTATTTCCAAACTGATGGCTTTGTCCATGATTCCAATGGCTTGGGTGATCGGCGGCTTAAGCGTGATCCTCAGTTATGTAACGGCGCTTCTTGCAAAACAACCGTTGAAGCTTCCCGGAGAGATCGAAATTTCTTTGACCATGCCGGCGCATATCATCCTTCGGTATATTATTCCTTTTCTGATCGTAGTCTCTTTAATCACGGCAGTTTACCGGATTGTTCCGACTGCCAAAATCCGTTTTCGGGTGATTCTGGCGGGCAGTTTCGTTTTTGCGCTGCTGGTGGAAATTGCCAAGCAGTTTTTTACCTGGTACGTGGCCAATTACACACGCTACAATGTGATTTTCGGGTCAATGGAAACGATTGTGATTTTAGTGATTTGGGTTTTTTATGTGGCCCTGATCTTTTTGTTTTGCGCGGAAGTGCTGTCTTCCTACGAGCGTCGAGATGGCCTTCTTCTGGAACGCGCTTTACTGAAACCGCATATTTCCCTGTTGAAGGTTGACGAACGCCTTTTTCGAAAATTCGGTAGAGCCTGCGAAGCGGATGAAATAATCTTTAACGAAGGCGATGCCGGCCGGGAGATGTTTTATGTTCTGTCCGGGCGGGTCTGCCTGGAGCGGGTAAACGGGCAGGTGAGGAAAACGCTGGCCGAGATGGGGCCGGGACAGTATTTTGGCGAGATGGCCGCCCTGATTGATGTCCAGCGCACCGCAACAGCGCGCGCCCTGGAAGACAGCCATCTGGCCGTAATTCGTGACACCACTTTTCAAAATCTGATTCAGGAAAGTCGCGATGTGGCGCTGGCGATGCTGCGGGAGTTTGCCCTGCGCCTGAAGCATTCCAACACCGCGCTGGAGGAGTGGAGCAACCTCTGGACGCGGCTGACGGTCATGATGTATTTTTTGGATCAACCCGAAACGGATGCCGCGAAGCACGTTTGGGATCTGTCAAAACTGACAGGGCAAGAGCCTTCTGAAATCGAGTCTCTGATTCAGGGCCTTGCCGTGTCGGGGATTCTCTCGGTGAAAAATGGCCGGATAGCGGGAATTGACCGTGGCAAAATGTGGAGCATGATTTCTTCCGGCGCCATGAAGGAGGATTCCTGATTCAGCATTCGGCTCGCGGTAGTAAGGGGACGCTGTTAATTTATTAACATTCGATTAAATATAATTGTTTTCTTTATGTATTTCATGAATTCAGGCGTTCAATTGCGCGAACTGTCTCTGTCTAATCTAAACCCGTTAGATTCGGCAATTTGCCGGCCGCGGACAACCGATTTGCTGATGGCCGGAATGGATAAACCGAGATTGCGGGCCAAACTGGCCATCGTCTCTCCAAGCTCTCGTACCGCCCAAAAGCAAAACAGGCTTCGGGCGTTGACAATGTGTTGTTGTTTTCCCGCCGCACGGACATCTTTTGGTTTGACCCCCATCAATTCCGAAACGCGCAAGGCAACCTGCTCTAAATTCATGCCGCCTAAACGAAGCGCATGACTTTTCTTGATGGACTCTTGCGTCTTTGATAAAATCTGACTGACAAAATTACCGTCACCCAGTATCCTTTCATCGCTTCGATGGTAAATCCCTTCCTCTCTTTTCTGCTTTAACCCTTCCCAGCCGCCTGTGCTTCGTATTAAGCCCCCGCCTGCCAGGTCATGGCGTCTGCCCTGTTCAATTCCCTTCTCCACGAACAGTCGATAGGACTGACGCGCCCAATCCCGGTTCTTTCCAAAAAGCCCCAAAATTCCTTCTGTTTCCTGCCAGGGATGATGCGCGCTTCCCATCAGGGCGATGTGGCCGGAATACGGATAGCTGTCCAAATCATCCAATCCCTGAACCAAACCGGCCCGCAGCGGATTGAGATGAATGTAGCGAACCAGTTCCAGAAGATAGACATCCTCCTGGCACAAAATGGATTTAAATCGGTTTTGGAAAAGGTGCCCATGCCGACGCCGGCTACGGTTAAACCAGGTGGCGTATCCGGTCAACAGCCGCCTCATCACGGTCGAAATCGAAATATTTCCCGTGCGGCAGAGCATATGAAAATGATTGGGCATCAATGACCAGGCAAAACAGGTTGTTCCGGTATCCAGAAGAATCTCTCCCATCCGATGAAGAAAATGATCCCGATCGGCATCAGAATCGAATATCTTCCTGCGCTCAATGCCGCGCCCCATGATATGATGGACGGCATCCGCTGCATCTATGCGTGCTCCTCTTGGCATGTCGTTTCGATAGCCCGGACTTAATGCGTTGTCAAGAAGAAAGTTAATAAGTTAACAGCGTCCCTTTTGTTACACTTTCCGGCGAACCAATCGTTTTCGCACGACTTTTTTTGCGGCGGGCGCTGTTGTGGTTGCTACAGGGGTAGCGGTAGCGCGGGTCAACGGCTGACGATGCTGACAGGTGGCCCGCGGGCATTTCAGAAATACCTGGCCGGAGCTGTCCGTGAACTCCACCATGAATGAATTTTTGCAGCGCGGGCAGGGAATCTGATGGGGACGTCCCCAGCTGATAAAGTTGCAGGTGCTGGACGTGCAGGAATAAAAAGGTTTTCCCGCTGCCGTTGTTTCTTCTTTCAGCACACCGGTTTTGCAAATTGGACAAACCAGCGCCAGTTCCTTTTCGAAAGCTGCGATTTTTGCCGCGATTTCATCATCATTCACCACAACCGGCTCTTTTTTCTCCGGTTCCGGTTCTGAGATGGCAGCAGCGGGAGGCGGGACCGGTTTGGGTTCCGGTTCTTTTTCGGGTTCCGGCATGAACGGGGGCAGGTTAGGAATATGTCCTTGACTTAATTCATCTATTCTTGATGGTGATGATTCCGGAGGTGAAAATTCCGCAATGGTTTCCGCCGGCGCCTTTTCAATTTTGGCCGTAACCCCCGCTGGGGTCAAAACATAATCCCGGATGATTTTTGAACCGGATGATTTTTTGTCGTCCGACTTTTTCAGCACGGCGGAAGAAGGTTTGGGAGCTTGCGCAATGGTGGGGATTTTCGGTCTTGGCAAAGGCACGCCCTGATTGTGGAGCGTCTGATCGAAACGGGACAGGGCGGTTTTGGCGTCAATGCGGCCGCTTTCCACTTCTTGTATGGTCTGCCCCAGATAGGCCAGCATATTAATGCCCTTCATTTTTGGATAAATCCGGTTCAGCAGGCGGGCTGTTTCGCGGGTGGCCTGGTAGGAGTAAAAATGGCCGTCCGGTTGCAGATGAAGAAATTTTTGCGCCACCATATCGGAAATGGCTTTATAAAGAGCTTCGTTTGTTTCAATCCCCGCTTCTTTTGCGTCCGCCATGAAAGTATCCACGGAATAGCGTTCACTGACGTCACCGTAAATGTCTTCAATGTCGAGTTCCCTGCCTCCGAAAAGAACAAAGCAGACAATATTTTCCAGCGTGAAGGGCATGCCGCCGACGGATAGTTTGGTATTTGCCAACCGCTCGTGATGGCTTGCAAAAATTTGCTCGAATCTGAGCTTCAGAGCTGCATCCATGGTTATTTTCTCCTGTTTTCTGATTTCTCCATATGCTGTTTTTCGGGGGGCTTGGGTAAAAGCACCGCGAAATATTTTCCTGTTTTTTTAATCTTTTTTTGATTATTCTGCAAGACAGTTTGCGCCGCCTGATGTTTTTTCCAGACAGAATTCATGCCGGGTTGGGATTTTGGCGCCGGGAGAGTGGCCGTGGCTATTATCATTAAGCTCCAAGATATTGACGAAGCGATTGAAAACCTTCGCTACAAAGCAGAAACCACACTGAAATCAAAGCTTTTGCGGGCCTTGCGGCATTATTATCAAGATGAGGATTCCGCGGAATCCCTTGAGTCCATCGATACGGAAGAACTGGTGAAGACCGTCTGGGAAACCGGTGACGACGCTGCGCTTCTGAAAACCAAGAGAAAAAATTTCAGCAGCCTGAAATCCAGTGTCAACAGTGATTTGAAAAAACTCTATGCCGAGGGAAAAAATCCTCTGGGTATCGTCATCGGCCACACCAATGTCTTCAGCATTTCCGATGAAGCAAAAGATAAAGCCCTTTCCGGCATCATGGATGTCTTCAAGGACAAGGGCATTGATACACAAAGCAAGATCAGCGAGATTCTCTCGGCTTTGAGCGATATTCTCTCTTCCTCCGCTATTGATACGGAAGTGGAAAACACAAAGGAGGAAATCGAACGTCTTAAAGATGTCCTTGGCGGCATTTCAGGAAAGCTGGGACTGTCCCTGCAGGATATTATTCGCCGTGGAGATGACAAGGGAGGACGCAGGGGTCGCACGGAGGAAAAAACCGAGAAAACGCTGGAGGATACGGAAAAAGTCGGGGACATCACCGATTATCTTAAAGGCGGTCTTTCCATGATTGATCAGGCCCTGCAGGGTCTGGCACATGAAATTGAAGAAGCTTCCATTGTTCCTTCTAAAAAAGACATGGTGGATTCTGTCCGGACCGCCATTGAAGATATCGTTTCGGTTTTGAAAGAATCCAAAACCGACGCAGAGGGAGAGGCTCAAAAGATCATCGTCTCCGCGGAAAAAATCATCGCAGGCATTGCGGAGGACCCTGCAACCGGTCTGTCTACCGTTCAGGCGGAAAAAATCCGGCAAGTTCTTCAGGAGATTGCCGCCGCAGCGGAGCAGGGCAAGCTTCCGGAGGACGGGACGGCTACGCCCGCGCACAAAGCCGGCATAGAACTGCTGGCGAAAGTTTCTGACATACTGGGCAAAGCCGGCATGACGGCTGATGAAAAAATTAGTAAAATCATGGCATTGGTTAGGCTTATTGCCGATGGGGCGCTGGCGGATGCGCAAGTGGCGGCAAGCCAGGAGGAACAAGCGCAGTTCATTGAAAAGATAGATCATATTGCGCAAAACATTGAGGAGCTGATCCGAAAATCCCTGCACAAAGCCAAAACTCCAGAAAGCGCGGAAGATGTCTGGCGCTCTTCGTTTTCTGACATCAGCCAGGCGCTTCAGGATGTGGAGACGGGCACAGAAGACAAGGCCGGAAAGATTTTGGAAATTGTTGAAAGTACGCTGGATCGGATGCTGGAAGCGCCACAATCCGGATTGCCGGACGAGCAGGGAGAAAAGCTTCGTCAGATGATCCGGCAAATGACCAGGACGTCCGCGGGCCCTGTTGATCGAATCGGTCCGGAGGACGTTGGAGAAGAAGGCAAAGAAGCGCCTGAAGAGACGGTAATGACGGAGAAGGAGGAGGTTCGGGAAAGCCTTCCCGGCGCAGCGGAATCTGTCGAGGGAAAAGGAGATGCGGGAACGGCTGTTACAGAACCTGCTGAAGCCGCTGAGGTAAAAACTGGAGCAAAACCAGAAGCGGAGCATCAACAACTTCTTCAGCAGGCGATGCAGACGACCCTTGCCGACCTTCTTACCGCTATTCAGGATTCGGACACGGATGCGGCAAGCAAAGCAAAAAAAATTATGGCGGCCGTCAGCGAGCTGGTGGGAGATGCGCTGCAAAAGGAAAGCGGCGGAGAAGGCGGTACAGACCAGGAACGTATCCGGGAAATGCTGAACAAGATTACAGACGGATTGGAGGCATTAACGGAACTGGAAGTGGTGGAGGATCTTGCCGGAGAAGGCGAGATGGAAACCATAGAAATTGTGGAAGAGGTCGCACCGGAATCACTTCAGGAGGCTGCAGGAATTCCAGTAGGAGAAGGCGGCGAATACGAGATAGTCGAAGAGATTGTCGGAGAAGGTGAGGGCGCAGGAGCTGGCGCGGAAGCTGGAGCCGGAGTCGGAGTTGGAGGCGAAGAAGGGGCGGCCGGAGCGGAAGGTGAATTAATTCATGAGGTTGCGGAAGTTCCAGCAGGAGAAGGCGGCGAATACGAGATTGTCGAAGAGATTGTTGGCGAGGGCGAGGGCGCTGGAGTTGGCGCTGAAGCTGAAGCGGGATCCGGTGTTGGAGGCGAGGAAGGCGTTGCCGGT
>DAOLNX010000026.1:19295-19518 GCA_035416785.1 Smithellaceae bacterium
GCGGAAGGAGAAGGCGGCGAATACGAGATAGTCGAAGAGATTGTTGGCGAGGGCGAGGGCGCTGGAGTTGGCGCTGAAGGTGAAGCGGGAGTCGGTGTTGGAGGCGAGGAAGGCGTTGCCGGTGCGGAAGGAGAAGGCGGCGAATACGAGATAGTCGAAGAGATTGTTGGCGAGGGCGCTGGAGTTGGCGCTGAAGGTGAAGCCGGAGCTGGAGTTGGAGGCG
>DAOLNX010000026.1:19618-31954 GCA_035416785.1 Smithellaceae bacterium
AGATAGTCGAAGAGATTGTTGGAGAAGGTGAGGGCGCAGGAGCTGGCGCGGAAGCTGGCGCCGGAGTTGGAGGCGAAGAAGGGGCGGAAGTCGCAGAAGGTGAATTAATTCAGGAGGTTGCGGCAGCGGGTCGCGAAGAATCCATTCGTGAGACGATTTCGCATATAGAAAATGTTCTTCAGGATTCCGGTCTGAATGCGGCAGACAAAATCAGTAAAATCCTCTCAGCAGTCAATGAGATGGTTGGCGAGGCGCTTTCGACGGGAGGTCTGGGACAAGATGGAGAAGACTTGGCGCGGCTTCGTGATTTAATGAATAATATCAAGGATAACCTTGATGTTTTTTCCCGTGAGGACATCTCCGGTCTGGAGGTGATTGAGGAAATTGTTGATGAAGGGGCGAGTGCGGTCGAAGAAGCGAAAGGTGAAGAAATTGCTGAGACGACTGGAGCAGGTTTAGAGGCTGTACCCGGTGTTGGAGAAGGCGGTCTGGTCTGGGGAGAACCCGGTGCGGAAGGCGCAGGCGGAGAATCGCTTGAGGAATTGGAAGCTGCGGAGGGAGTTGGTCAGGAGGAAAAGGAGGCCGGGCCCGAAGAGCCGGAGCTTGAAGAAGAGATTATTGAAGAAGAGGGCGAAGGCGAGGGAAGTGAAATCTCCGGCTTTCCGGAAGAAGCACAAGAAGCTCAAATGGAGGCCGTCGGTGGGCAGGAGCCGGCAGACCATGGAGTGGCGGAAGGTGTCCTTGGGCAACCCGATGAGGGGCAAGAGACCAAAGGTCCAGAAATTATTGAAGAAGAGGGTAAAGGCGAGGCAGGCGGATCATCGATCACCGTCATTGCGTCGGATGGTGTTGTTGACGGAGATTTGCGCGAGAAGACAGACTTGCTTACCCGTCTGGCGGAGGCAGCCAGCGTACTCCAGGGATTGGGGCCGGATTTAAACAGCAGTGTCTATACCGAAGAACAAATCCGCGGAAATGCTCGTTTTCTTTCTGAAGAATTCGATCGCTATCTGAGCATGCGTGATAAATATTACAACTCCCATGTGCTGGTTCAAGGCGGCGATTACCTGGTGGGAGGCGCACATCTTGCGAAAAGTGTTTTGGAGGAGCAAATCGTTGTGCTGCAGGATTATTACATTGGCAAATTTCCTGTCACCAACGCGGTTTTTGAAATATTTGTGGAACAAACCGGTTATATCACCATGGCGGAGAAGTATGGTTTCAGTCTGGTCTATTATCCCCGAATGCAGCGAAGCCGTGATCCGCTGACTGGCGCGGAGAGATTTTCTTTGCACAGCCAGGCCTACAGCAAAAAAGTACCGGGCGCCTGCTGGCATAAACCGTTTGGGCCGGATAGCTCATTGCATATGAAAAGGTCGCATCCCGTTGTTCATGTCAGTTTTGATGATGCCCAGGCTTTTGCCGCGTGGACGGGCAAGCGTCTGCCGACAGAAATCGAATGGGAAGCGGCGGCCCGGACGCCCCGCGGCCTTTTTTATCCTTGGGGTAACCAGTGGCAGGAGGGGGCCTGCAATATCGAACAGAGCCTTCATGGTGACACGACCTCCGTGGACCGTTATATAAAACATGCCAATGCGGCGGAAGTTGCGGACATGCTGGGCAATGTGCTGGAATGGACCTGCGATGTCATCGGGGATCAGGAAACATCGGATATGCACATTGTAAAGGGCGCCAGCTGGATTTCAAGTTCCGAAATCAGCCTCATCGACCGTCATTATATTGAGAAAACCACTGCATCCAATATTCTGGGATTCCGCTGTGTCGCCATTTAAAATACTTTGACAGATGGCTCAAAGTTATGAAACAGATAAATG
This sequence comes from Smithellaceae bacterium, assembly GCA_035416785.1. Classification (GTDB taxonomy): domain Bacteria; phylum Desulfobacterota; class Syntrophia; order Syntrophales; family Smithellaceae; genus UBA8904. The sequence continues at coordinate 21,454 of DAOLNX010000026.1, forward strand.
GCATGGATAAAGGGAGAAATAGGATGGAAGCATACTTGAAACCGACAGAGTTTGTGGACAGCGATTCGCCGGAAGTTCGTGAATTTTCCCGAAAAGCCATTGCGGACGCGGAATCGCCTCGTGAAAAGGCCGTGAAACTGTACTATGCCGTTCGGGACGGCATCTATTACGATCCGTACCGGATCGAACCCAGCCGCGAATCTTTCAAGGCCAGCAGCATTCTCAGGAAAGGCCATGGGTATTGCGTGGCCAAAGCCGTTGTTTTGGCCGCGGCTTTACGCGCATCGGATATTCCCTGCCGTTTGCATTTTGCCGACGTGCGCAATCACCTGACCACCGAACGACTCAGAAAGATGATGCAGACGGACATTTTCTATTATCACGGCTATAATGACATCTGGCTTTCCGGTCGCTGGGTCAAGGTGACTCCGACATTTAATCTGTCGCTTTGCAATAAATTCAAAGTAAAGCCGCTGGATTTCGACGGCGTCAACGACGCGGTTTTTCATCCCTTCGATCAGGAGGGCCGCCGTCACATGGAATATATCACCGATCACGGCTTTTTTGCCGATCTTCCTTTTGATGCGATTGTACATACTTTTGTAACCTGCTACGGTGATATGGTTGCCCAGTATGTCCGGGAAGCAGCTGCCAATGGAGCTTTCGAGCGCGAAGCCCAGCATGAATTTGTAACCCAGCATGAATTTGTAAGAGACCATTGAATAGGAGCCGGGGAGGAAGCTGAACGATGAGACATTTTGACTCTTCTGAGTTGAAAAGTATTTTAGATGACCGGCGTGTTTCTACGGGTGAATCCGTCCTTGACCTGCATTCCCATGATGAATCTTTTCATACGCCGAGGCGACCGGATGTGGTGGTGTGGCCTCACAGTACCGAAGAAGTATGCCGTCTGGTGCGCTGGGCCCGTAAAAACAAGATGCCGGTTACCGCCTGGGGGGCGGGCACCAGCCTGGAAGGAAATCCCATTCCGGTTCAGGGCGGAATGGTGATCGATTTCAATGAAATGAACCGGATTCTTTTCGTTCGGCCGGAAGACTTTCAGGTGGATGTTCAGGCAGGCGTCATTTACAAGGAATTAAACAAAACCCTTGCCAGGGAAGGACTTTTCTTTCCGCCTGATCCGGGTGCGGCCGCCACCATTGGCGGCATGATCGGAAATAACGCCAGCGGTATCCGCTCCGTCCGGTACGGGGCGACAAAGGATTACGTTATGCGTCTTACCGTTGTGCTTCCGGGAGGTGAAGTGATCCGGACGGGAAACCGTGCGAGAAAATGTTCATCCGGATACAATCTTACTTCCCTTCTGACCGGTTCGGAAGGAACCCTTGGAATTGTCACGGAAGCGACGTTAAAACTGGTCGGCCTGCCGGCCAATTTTATGGCTGTAAGGGCAACTTTTTCCACCGTGTTAAGCGCCACCGATACCGTCTATCAAATCATGCGCGCGGGACTTGCGCCTGCCGCCATGGAATTTTTGGATGCCAATGTGGTTTCCGTGTTGAATATCGACCGGAATCTGGCTCTTGAAGAAAATCCCACGCTTTTAATGGAATTTTCCGGATTCAGTCAGCAGGGCTTACGCGAGGAAATGGACTTTGTAGAGGACATCTGCCGGATGAATGGCGCACTTTCCATGGACAAGGGAATCGGAGCCGAAGAGAGGGCGCGTCTTTGGGAAATCAGGCATCAAACCTATGAATCCATCAAACGGTATCACATTGGTCTATCGCCCCTGATTATGGATGTGGCCGTGCCGATTTCCAAATACAGCGAGATGGTGGAGTTTTGCAAAAAAGAAGTCAGAGAACTGAAGGCATACCTTTTTGGACATGCGGGAGACGGCAATATCCATGTGCATGTCATGGATGACCCGCAGGATCGAAAACGTTGGACGCGCGTGGAGGAGGCCGGAGTTGCCATTGTCCTGCGGGCGTTGGAGCTTGAAGGAACCTGTACCGGTGAGCATGGCGTGGGCATCGGCAAAATTCGCTTTATGGAGAGGGAACACGGCGACAGCCTTGACCTGATGAAGCGACTCAAAGCGCTCATAGACCCGGACCATCTGCTGAATCCGGGGAAATTTTTTCCCTGATGACGGAATCTGGTGTTTGGCCAAGCCCCAAAGATCAAACAAAGCCGTGATGATTTGAAAAGGAAAAAAACTCCGGGAGAATTTGCAGGAAGGTTTAAAATGTTCCGAATTACAAGAAGGATTTGCGCGGCGGTGCTCATGATTGCATCGTTTGTCTGGCTGGCGGCGGCGGATGAACTAAAGCCTGCGCGGCAAAATCTTGTCCGGTACAATGTGGATATTCATCAGAGTTCCGTTTCCGGTTTGTCTGCCGGTGGTTTTATGGCCAGTCAATTTTTTGTGGCCAATTCCGGAATCATGTCCGGAGTCGGTGTTTTTGCGGGTGGCCCCTATGGCTGTGCGCGGGGTAACCTATGGAATGCATTGCAGGATTGCATGTCCGCTCCTGCTCGTCTGACGGATGATGTTTTGATGCAGCTTGTCCGTCAGGCACGGGATTTCTCAAGGGAAGGCCGGATTGACTCCTTGAACAATCTCCCGAATAAAAAAATATTTTTATATAGCGGCACACTGGATAAGACGGTGGATCCGGCGGTGGTGGATAAAACCCGCGAGGCGTATCTGAAGATGGGAGTGATCCCCGACAATATTGCTTATAAGAATGATTTGCGGGCGGGCCACGCCATGTCCACGCTAAATTATGGCAATTCTTGTGAAGAAATCAGCCGCGCGCCATGGATCAGCGCCTGTAATTACGACGCGGCCGGCGCTGCTCTACAGCACATCTATGGAGCGCTCCATCCTCCCCGGCCGGAAACCGGTAAAAAGGGAAAATTGATTGAATTCGCCCAGCGAAATTTTGTCGAACCAACAGATTTATCACCGAATGCTCTGGCCGAAAGAACCAATCTGAACGAATTCGGTTATGTGTTTGTTCCGCAAGACTGTCAAGAAGGTAAACTGTGCCGGATCCACGTTGTTTTTCATGGTTGCCGTCAGGTTTACAACAAGGATCCGCAGGGGGTGGATCTGGATGCGGGCGGAACACCCTATGGGTTGCAAATGGTTTTGCATGCCGGTTACAACGAATGGGCCGCCGCCAATCAAATCATTGTGCTTTATCCTCAGGCGCAAAAAAATAAAACCAATCCCAACGGCTGTTTTGATTGGTGGGGTTATCTCGGAGGTGGAAAAGAAACCTATCTGACCAAAGATGCTCCGCAAATGAAGGCTGTGCGCGCGATGATGAAAGCTCTGAGCGGAAAATAAGGGAGGTCAGAATATCTTGCATAAATAACGGACTATTGATGCCCGGTCCTATTTTGCTATTTTGATTCCATCTTCTGAGATTTCCCGTGAATTGAAAAATCAAAAAACCTGATTTTGTTTTCCTTATCACGGTGTGCAAAAAACGAGAAATCAATTTTGACGAGTTCCACCCTCTGGATGTCGATTTATTTGTAGTTACGAAAATAAATATCATTCGAAATGAACCTGTGTTATTGTGATATAAATGATGCTCCCAAGGAGGGCAAGAGATGAAAGTTAAAAACATTCTATTCAGTATCATAATGTTATTACTCAGTATTTCTCTTTCCGCATGCCAAGGGAGTTCCAGCGCGGCCATACAAGGTAATGATTACACACAAATAGCAAATTGGCTGACGCTCACTTCTTCGCCTTTCAAAGACGTGGACGTTTTCTATGTCTATCCGACTGCTTATAACAAGGCCGCTCCCAGCGACCCGAATTTCTGCACCATCGACAATCCTTCAATGGTAAAGGGGGCAAAAGCCGCATTCCAACGGCAGGCCACGGCTTTCACCCCTTATGCCAATATCTACGCGCCTTATTATCGTCAAGTGGACGCCCAGTATCAGCTGGCGTTACCAATTGCCCAGCAGGATGAAAACATCCGCAAGGTGCCGGGAGCTGATGTCCTTTTGGCCTTTGAGTATTACTTGAAGAACTTCAACAACGGTCGTCCTTTCATCCTTGTCGGACACTCGCAGGGTGCGGCTGTCCTCAAGTATCTCCTGTCAAGCTACATGAAGCACCATCCGGATGTGTACAAGCGGATGATTGCTGCCTATGTTGTCGGACAATCGATCACGGCGGAGTATCTGGAGCAGAACCCGCACCTGAAGTTTGCTACAGGTCCCCGTGATACAGGAGTCATTGTTTCCTGGAATACCGAAGCTCCTGTCATCGACGGCACAAGCCCCGTCACGCAGCCGGGAGGCATTGCCATCAATCCGATCACATGGACGACGGAAGAAGTTACGGCGGAAGCCTCTCTTAACCGCGGTTCCCTTGATCTGGACTTCTCGACAGGGCTTCCAAAGCTGGACCAATACGGAGAAATCATCCGCGTGACCAATCTGGCTGATGCCACTGTCAACAAGGCCAGAGGCGTGGTCATCTGCAGTACCGTTGACCCGCATGATTACGATTTCGGATTTCCCCTGGGTGTCTATCACTCATTTGATTATCCGTTTTACTTCTTTAATGTCAGACAGAACGCCGCCGACCGGATCCAGCAATATTTTACCGAAAACGGGAAATGATGACGATTTATAAAAGCTGGGGGTGGGGCATGAATGATCGCTTCTCTTGCCCAGACTGCTCGGACAAGTCGTTTGAGTTCGGACGGTGAATGATTAAGCCTGTTGAACCTCCGGCGTCAAAGTTCTATTTGTGTGCCAAGCTCAACAACTCGATTCGCAGGAATACCGAAGTAAGAGGTGGGATTTCCGGCGTTTCTGGACATAAAAGCAAAGACCGCCTTGCGCCACCGCATCATTTTTGATGATCCGCTTGTCAGAAGCGTTTCTCTTCCCATATAAAAGGTTGTGGTCATTGGGTCGGTTACCAATCCATATTGGGCGGCCATTTTCATGATCTGCGGTACATTTGGTTTTTGCATGAAACCGAAAAACGCTTCCAGCCGGTAAAAGCCCTGTCCCAGATCACTCAATTTTATTCTTTCGTCGATATGAACTGTTGGAACATCCCTGGATATAATGGAAAGAAGAACGACTTTTTCATGCAGAACGTGATTGTGTTTGATATGATGAAGCAATGTCGGCGGTGTGCCTACAGGGGACAGCGTCATAAAGACGGCTGTACCTGATACATGCGGCGTCTTGCTTCCCGGTAGTTCCGATAGAAACATTTCCAGTGGCAGTCTTGATCCGATCAGTTTACGGTATAGTTCATCCCTTCCCTTTTTCCATGTGGTCATGGCTATAGCAATTATGGCCGCGACAAACAGGGGAAACCATCCGCCGTCGGCAATCTTGAAGATGTTACCGGTAAAGAAGGCGACATCAAATGCCAGAAAAACCATGATCAGGGGAATGATTTTCCATAAAGCCCACTTTCTGTTATAAAGGAGCAGCATCAAGTACAGGAAAGTTGTAATAATCATGGTTCCTGTAACAGCGATTCCATAGGCTCCAGCCAGTCCTCCGGACTCTCTGAATCCCAGTACAACGGCAATACAGGCGATCATCAGAACGTAATTCACAAAGGGAATATAGATTTGTCCCTGCATTTCGCCGGATGTGTGAACAATCCGGAGACGCGGGCAAAAACCTAATTGTACAGCTTGCTGTGTTAGGGAAAACGCGCCGGATATCAATGCTTGGGAAGCGATCACCGTGGCAATGGTGGAAAGAGCAATCATGGGATACAGCAGGAATTCAGGCACAAGATTATAGAAAGGATTGATGTTCATTTCCGGGTGGGCAAGCAACAAGGCCCCCTGTCCGAAATAGTTGCAAAGCAGCGCCGGGAAAACAAATGAAAACCAGGAAAAACGGATGGCATTTTTCCCGAAATGCCCCAGATCCGCATAGAGAGCTTCACAACCTGTAATACAAAGCACAACTGATCCAAGCACGATAATGCCATGTGACCCATTGCTCATAAAAAAATGAACAGCATAAGCCGGATTGACGGCATAGAAAACAGCTGGCTCCCGCAGAATTTGCAAAATGCCGAAGGCCCCGATGGTTACAAACCAGAGAATCATGATCGGAGCGAACAACTTTCCAATATGGGTGGTACCCTTTCGCTGCAAAGAAAACAGCAAAATAAGAACTCCACAAGTCAAAGGTATGACAAAAGGTTTTGCGGCTCTGGTGGCAACTTCCAAGCCCTCAATGGCAGAAAGTACCGATATGGCGGGAGTGATGACCCCGTCACCGTAAAGAAGTCCTGCACCCAAAATCCCGCCAAAAAGAAGATATGTCCGGATGTGTCGTTTTCCCTTGTTTTCTGATTTGTGCAGAAGTGCGGTATTTAAAATTCCAAGCAGGGCAAAAATACCCCCTTCTCCACGATTGTCGGTTTTCAGGATAAAAATAACATATTTAATGCTCACGACAATGATCATGGACCAGAAGATTAGCGACAAAACCCCCAAAACATTTGCCATACTGGGATTAATGGCATGTATTCCATGAAAGCATTCCTTGATGGTATAAAGAGGACTCGTGCCGATGTCGCCAAAAACGACGCCAATGGATCCAAGGGCAAGCAATAGGTTTTTTTTATGAAAGTATTTGAGAAGGGATTTCCCATTTGCTTCGTCAGAACTGTCCGTCTCAAACTTTAGTGATGACATAGATAACCTCCGAAGATGGTTCAGGGGAGAATCATTCTCCCGGATATCTCCGGCTGGTTCTCCTCATCGAAGCTTACGAAGTTAGCTGAAGGACTCGGGTCGAAGAGGTTACCCTACGCGGTTGCGATACGCCCCAAAAAACTGGTTCCTCCGTTCCTGAAAATCAGGATTAGGCTATTTATCTTCTTCTAAAACATCTTTATGGTGTTGTCAATTCATCTTCGCCTCTGATTAAACTGTTTACGATCGAGCTTTTTCCTGCTATTCTGATCTTCATATTGAGTTTGGTGTGAATTCTTTTGACTTTCGGGTTGTTGGCCTTCTGTTCGTTATCCGGATGGGCGTTTAAATCTCAACCATGGCGGACGAATTTGATGATGTATAATTCTTCGGAGGCATGATGAATCAGGATGCAATTTCTTCCATGCGGTGGCGTGATGTTGCGCGCCGCAATCCGTCCGCCTTTTTGCTTGCCGCTCAATTTCTAAGCCTGATTTTTTACACGGTTTTAGAGGGAGTGCCAGGTGGTCAGCCCCTTTTGAGCATTTTCGGCATGCTGATCCTTCTTTTAATCGTATGGGTGGTCGTCCGCAGTCCCGCCATTTCATGGATCGCCTGGTTACTTGCAACGCCGGCCATTCTTCTTTCTGTCCTTGCATGGCTCCTGGAAAATCCTGCACTCTTGATATGGGCTGCTTTGTTTGAGGCAACTCTTTACTTTTATGGAGCCGCCGGTTTGATTATTTACATGATGGGAGATGAACATGTCACTCTTGATGACTTGTTTTCCGCGGGAGCCACATTTACGCTGTTTGCCTGGGGATTTGCATTTCTCTACCTTGTCTGCCAGGCGTGGAGTGCCGGCGCTTTTTCAGGCGGTCCTCATTCTCCTCTGACTTTTTTTGAACTGCTTTTTTTCAGTTTTACCAATCTTTCCGCCACAGGAATGAGTGATATTGTTCCGATATCATCGCCCGCACGTTTGCTGGTGATGATCGAGCAATTTTCCGGAATTGCATATCTTGCCGTAGTGGTTTCGCGTTTAATTGGACTGACTCTCGCCCGTCAGCAAAAATAGGAAAAACGGCTTTTGATGATATTCCGGAGATTTTTTCCGTTTACCGGTTTGCAGTGAAAGCATTCAGCACAAGTTTTTTCTTGATTCCTGAGGCGCGTTAAACTAAATGATTTCAAAATAATATTTTGAAATGAAAAGGTTGGTGTTTTATGAATGAAATTGAACTGGAGAAGGAAGGAAATGCTCCTGTAAGCGGCAATTCCGGTCAAATCCAAATGGAAGATCTGGCGGAGGAACTCCAAGCAGCCTGCGAGCGTGCCGGCTGGCCGTCTCTGGTTCCGGTGCAAGCCAAAGCGATTCCCTATCTATTGGCTGGTCGCGATGTGATGATTCAGTCGCGAACGGGCAGCGGCAAAACGGGGGCCTATCTGCTTCCGATCATTCAGAAAATCGATCTGACGAAAAATTATGCCCAGGCACTGGTTCTGGTGCCTACACGCGAACTGGCATTACAGGTATCCCGCGAAGCACAGATCCTGACGGAAGGAACGGCTTTGCGGTCCGCAATTGTTTATGGCGGTGTTGGTTATCATGCTCAGTTGGAAGCTTTCCGGGCAGGCGCGCAACTGGTAATTGGAACGCCGGGGCGAATTCTGGATCATTTGCTCAAAGACACGCTGTCGCTGGATCATTTGACGATGTTGATTTTTGATGAAGCGGACAGGATGCTTTCAATGGGTTTTTATCCGGATATGGTCAAAATCCGCCGCTATATTCCCGGTGGCAAGATTTTAAGCGCCATGTTTTCCGCCACTTTTCCACCACAGGTGATTCGTCTGGCGGGGCAGTTTTTGCGACAGCCGGAGCTTTTAAGCTTAAGCGGTAATGAGGTGCATGTGGCCGAAAGCGAGCATATTTATTATGTGGTTCCGGGGATGCGTAAGGAACGGTCTTTGGTCAGAATCATTGAGATTGAAAATCCTGCCTCGGCCATCATTTTCTGTAATACGAAAGACACGGTCCATTATCTTTCCGTTGTGCTGAAGCGCTTCGGCTATGATGCCGATGAATTGAGTTCAGACCTGGCTCAGAATGCCAGAGAAAAGGTGATGGCAAGGGTGCGGCGGGGTGCGCTGCGTTTTCTGGTGGCCACCGATGTCGCGGCTCGCGGAATTGATATTCCGGAACTTTCGCATGTTATTCAGTATGAGCCTCCGGAAGATCCAGAAGCCTATATTCACCGAGCCGGACGCACGGGCAGAATGGGGTCAAGCGGTGTGGCCATTACGCTCGTAGCGGAGATGGAAAAATATAAAATTCAAAGCATTGCCCGTTTTTACAATATTCGCATGGAAGAACGCCCGTTGCCCGACAACGAGGAGCTGGAAAGGGTGGTGGCCGAAAGAATTACCGCGCTTTTGGAGGCGCGGCTGCGCAGTCGAGATAATATTCAGGTGGAACGTATGCGGCGATTCGTCCCGCTGGCCCGCAGTCTGGCGCAGTCCGAAGAGGAGCTGGCCATCGTGACGATGCTTCTGGACGATTATTATCAGCAGTCTCTGCATGCGCCACCTGTTCAGCCCTTACCGGAATCCGCAGAGGAACATCCGGTCCAACCGAAACGCAAACGCCCGAACAAAAAGCCTCGGGCGAGAAATTCAAAGGAGAGTCATTCATAATATGAAGACGATTGTTAATTCCCGGCTGTCGGGATTCTTCCGTCCGGTGTTGTTTTGCTGTGTGTTTTTACTGGTGTGCTGTGCGCCAAAACCCCCGCTTACTCCTTCTTCTCCTCCGCAGAAAGCTGCAAAAGTTGCTGTTGTACTGGGAGCGGGAGCAGCCAAAGGCTTTGCCCACATCGGGGTCTTGAAAGTCCTTGAGTCTCACAAAGTTCCCATTCACATGGTTGTCGGCACCAGCGCCGGTTCCTTGGTGGGAAGTCTTTATGCTTATGGGTACAATCCATTTCAATTGCAGACGCTGGCGCTATCCGTTCAGAAAGATGACGTGGCGGATTACATGATTCCGGATAATGGATTCATCAAGGGAGAAAAACTGGAAAATTTTATCAATCAAAAAGTGAAGTACACGCCGATTGAAAAGTTCAGAATTCCCTTTTATGCCGTGGCCACCAATATCCAAGCCGGTGAAGAGAATGTTTTCGGACGCGGCAATGCGGGCAACGCCGTGCGGGCAAGCTGTTCGGTGCCGGGCGTATTCCATCCGGTTGTGATCGGCGGAAAGTCGCATGTGGACGGCGCCGTTGTCAGTCCGGTTGCGGTTGATGCCGCCCGCAGGTATGGCGCCGATGTCGTTATTGCCGTGGACATTTCCGCCAGGCTGTCGTCAGCGGCTCCTTCCAGCACGATGGAAACCATTCTTCAGGCGATTGACATTATGAATAATAGAATGGCGGTTATTCAACTGAAAAACGCCGATGTGGTCATTCGGCCCAAAGTGGGGCATTTCAGTTCCACTGATTTCACCAAAAGGCATGAAGCGATCATGGAAGGTGAAAAAGCGGCAGCGGAAGCCATGCCGGCCATTCAGCAGATTCTGACCGGACTGCGAAATGAAGGACGTCTGCCTTGATGTTTTGGCTATGTGCAAAATGTGGTTGGAAATACATAAAAACCTATATGACCGATCCGTTTTTTGCGAATGTATTGTGGTTGAATGACATGCCTAAACTTGATCGGCTGATGCGAACTGCTGGTTGAAATGAAACAAACGATATTCTGACAGCAATATAGCAAATCAGGGCTCAGCATGCGCTTATTTTTTATCAACTAATTTGGAC
>DAOLNX010000027.1:0-31801 GCA_035416785.1 Smithellaceae bacterium
ACTGCCGACACTCGGATTTTCAGTCCGATGCTCTACCGACTGAGCTACCGACCCACCTTATAATTTCTGCGAAAGGCTGGAAACCTCTATAAAATCTCATTTCCTTTGTCAAGGTATTTTTTGGTTGTTTCCACCTGTTGTGTTCTCCCAAGATGACATTTCCGGTTTGTACGTTTCGGTCTGCCCAACATTTCCGGAGTGACTACCGAAGGACGTCGTTCCCTGCAACTCTCCTTTCGTATCGGGAATGGTAATTCCCGAGGTAGATTCCTGCGGTTCATGAATAATCACCACCGTGGCGGCAATTTTGTCATGCCACCCCTGTTTCTTTTTGTCAAAAGCGATCCAGACATATCCCAGACAGAAGACGACACTTGACACCAGATAACCTACCGACCGTAAGAAAGCCGTTCCAAAGGAAATGGGGGTTCCTTCGACGGAAACCACTTGTAATCCTAGAAGTCTCTTGCCTGGCGTGCGTCCGGTTGAACCGTGAAAATAAGTAAAATAGATCATATTCAGAAGAACTGAAAACATCCAACTCCAGACACTAAGTTCTGCCATACGTTCCGGATCAGCCAACATGGCTATTGCCTCGACATTGTTTCCGGACATGGATCCAGCCAAGTAGGCGATACCTGAAATCATCATCAAAAACATTAAAATCATCCCGATGATAAATCCGTCGATCATGTATGCAATAAAGCGCCGCCAGAAACCTGCAAATTGATAAGTCGTCATTTCCCCCCCTCTCCTGTCGTGTGACTGAAGATTCCTTTTTCATACTGAAGAATGGACAAAATCGCCGCTGCCGCCGTTTCCACTTTTAAAATCTGATTTCCCAAACTTACTGAAATAAAACCACAAATTTTAGCCTGTTGCACTTCCTCTCGGGACAATCCGCCTTCCGGTCCGACAATGATAAAAAAATTCTTAAAATCTGCATATTCAGAATCTTGCAGCACATCGCGAATATGCCACATTTGCTCCTCTTCCCAAAAAATCAGTTTCCGGGCATTGGGATCTGCGGATAAAAGCATTTTGTCAAAAGACAAAACCGGTTTAACAGAGGCGATGAGCGAGCTGCGCGATGATCGAGCTGCTTCCTGCGCTATCTTTTGCCATCTCGTAACTTTTTCGGATGCTTTCTCTGCATCAACCCTTTTCACCGAACGATGGGCTTGATATGGAATAATTTCATCCGCACCCAATTCCGCCACAGTTTTTACAATGATATCCATCTTTCCGGCTTTCGGAATCCCCTGGGCCAATGTCACGCGGATTCTCTTTTCTCTGGTCGGAAGAGGTGCCTCCAGCACGACATTTATTCCTTTCCCGTTGAAACTTTCAATTCTTGCTTCAAATTCGTGTCCAAAACCGTCAAAAACAATGATTTGATCGCCCGGTTTCAGACGCAAAACGGATTTCAAATACCGGAGATGATCAGCACCCAGCTTACAAATCGATGCGTCATGAATTCTTTCAGGACTGTATATTCTCGGCAGTGTCAAATCCAATTACTCTCTTCTTTGTGATTCCTACCCCGGATGGTATTCAAGCTTTTCCATCCGCCCGATTCTTTTTTAATATATAGCATATCCACTCTTTTTCCGTCAGAATATGGTGAAGAACAAGCGGTTCATGGAGAAAATGCTTTTCGATTGTAGAAATATCCTGTTCAATAATGCCGGAAATAATTAGATAACCTCCTGAAATCAATAACTTAACCAGTTGAGGGTGCAGTTTTACAAGCAATTTGGATGTCAGATTGGCAATAATCAGATTGCGCTCCTCATGGATTTGCACCGCATCTTCGTTTCTTATTCTTAATTGGTCCGCCACCCCGTTGATCACAGCGTTTTCAGCGGCAATTTCGGTTGCCTTGGGATCATTGTCCACACAAATGACATCTTTTGCGCCCATTTTAGCCGCCGTAATGCCGAGAATTCCCGTGCCGCAACCTACATCCAGCACCTTCCACTTTGTGACCGACCGGTCTTTCAAAATAATGTCCTCAATGGCCTGCATGCACATTCTTGTGGAAGCATGCTGGCCGGTGCCGAAAGCCATTCCTGGGTCAATATCTACAACAATATCACGACTTTCCGGTGTATATCGTTCCCAGGTTGGCTTGATCACGATGTTTTTGCATACGCGAATCGGCTTGAAATATTTTTTCCACTGTTCACCCCAATCCGGATCAGTAATGGTTTCTGAATAAAGCTCAGGCGCTTTGGCATCCGGAAAGATTTCTTCAAGGTTTTTAAGATATTTGCGAATGGCGATCAATCTCTTTTCGCTGCGGATATCCGTGGGAAAAAAAGCGTTGATCACTTCAATATCGGCCGGTTCCGGAAAATCATCGACACCCGGCGGGAGCAGTGATTCCGAAAACACACCTTGCGCGCCATTTTCTTCCAAAAAGTTACTTAAAGCATCCATTGTTTCTGCGGACGCCTTTATCGATATTTTCAGCCATTTTTCATGTTCTTTTACTGTCATTTGATTGCCTTACTCGATTTCAAACCCATCGGTTGTCATTTTGATAACTTTTTTCCACAGATCAAGAAAGTCCCGAGAAAAATACCTTAGATCATTTCCCTGTCCTGATCAGAACCTGCTGTTCGGAAAATTCCGCAACCTGTCCGTATTTTCCATCCGGCGCAGCCTTGACTTTCACTCCCCGGGTTTTGGATCCAATGTCTCTTTCTTTTGTTTTCACAGCATAGATTCCTCCTGTTGGCTGTAATTTCAAATCGCCCAGTTCTGTGACACTCGCATAAAGAATAATGCTTTCCTCGCCAAAAGGCGGATTGACCTCCAGTTCAAATTGATCTTTTCCTGACGGTACCTCGTAAACCACACCGCCCTGAAAATAATTATCCTGTCGATAGGGATTGGGCAGTAACTGTAAGTTGGCCTTGGATGCGTCACGGTAAATCAGACGGGCATAAAAAGGCTTATTGCCTTTGAGATAAATCTTGATTTTTTCGCCTGTCGAGTATGAACTTTTATCTGTCCAGACCTTAACTGCCAAAGGCAAAGAAGGATCATCGAAAACGGTGTTTCTGTCTCTTTCCCCGGCTTTCATAATGGACTTTTCATCCGGAATTACTTCGGTTTTCAGTTTGATTCTAAAGCAGTCGCCCTGCAGAGGATCTTTGTACCAGGTTTTGTCCAGTGTTTCGAGAACTTCAACTGTCGCACGGGCGTATGCGGAAACCATATCCTGCTGGAGTTCATAATCTTTTACCTCCGTCGCGGAAGAAAGATAGGTTTTAACGGATTCAACGGCGTTTCTTTTCGCATCGGCCAACGCCGCAATTTCCGTCTGTTTACGCGATTTATCATCCCCCATGCACGCTGAGCCTTCAGCAACCTTAATCGTTGATTGAGCCGCATAAAGCGGCGCGCCCATCATCAAAATCAAAAAAACCATAAAGCAGATTTTTCGCATCATTCCCTCCATTGATGTTCAAGGTAAAACCGGCAGACATCCATGTCCAAGCTTTTGCCACAGCGGAGTATTTCTTTACCACTTTTCATGAATAGACCTATTATTTCTTTATGTCACAAACCATATTTCTTGACAATACAGAATAAAAAAGAGGCGGGTTTTTTCCGCCTCTTTTCCTGTCATCGTGAAATGCTATGTTTCATCATCCTATTTCGCGGCAGGTGGTTTCGCAATGGGCTGTTTTGAAGGTCCGCCGGGCATGGAAGGCATAGCCTGACCCGCTTTTGCATCCAGTAACTCAATTTCAAAAATCAGTGTTGCACCGCCGGGAATAACGGGTGGACGTCCCCTGTCCCCGTAGGCAATATCGGACGGGCAAACCAGTTTTGATTTACCGCCCACTTTCATTTTGGCAACACCCTCCGTCCAACAGGGCAGAATCTGGCCCAACGGAAGTTCAGCAGGTTCACCCCGTTTCACAGAACTGTCAAATTCCTTACCGTCTATCAGTTTACCAACGTAATGGACCTTGACCACATCCGTGGGCTTGGGCTGAGCGCCCGTACCTGCTTTGATTTCCTGATAAATCAGACCCGATTCCGTTTTGACTGCGCCTTTTTCCTGTGCAGCTTTTTCTAAAAACGCTTTTGCCTGCGCTTTTTGCTTTTCTGTTGCCCGAACCATACGCGCCTGTGCCAATTCACCAAATTTCTTCATGTGCGCTTCCGGTTCTGCCTCCAGCTTTTTTCCGGCGGCAGCATCGGACATGCCTTTTTGTACCAGCTTCATTTCTTCGGCGGACATATCCAGCATGGACAACTGTTTATTGAGCTGGACACCCAGCGAATAAAAGGCCTTTTCATCTTCTGTTTTCGGAGCAGGTGTGGACTGTGACTGAGAACAACCCCAGACAGCCACAAGAGCAAATAAAACAACCATCATTAATCTACGCATAAAAAATCCTTTCTTTTTCTTTAAATTTCATCGAAGCGCTTTGTTGAACGACAAAACACCTTAGATTTATCATTTTTTCGTCTTCGCCTTTGTTTTTTCGGGTGCCTTGATTGCAGGAGCCTTCGCTTCAGGTGCGGCTTCCTTGATCTCAAGCAGTTCCACTTCAAAAACCAGCGCTGCGCCTCCAGGAATTACGGGTGGCCGGCCCTGATCACCATAAGCCATGGTTGACGGACAAACCAGTTTCGCCTTGCCACCGACTTTCATTTTGGCAACGCCTTCCGTCCAGCAAGGAATCACCTGTCCCAAAGGAAATTCCGCCGGCTGACCCCGCTTTACAGAGCTGTCAAATTCCTTGCCATCAATTAAGGTCCCCGTATAGTGAACTTTCACGACGTCGGAGGACTTCGGCTGCGCTCCTGCGCCTGCCGAGATTTCCTGATAAATCACTCCGGAATCCATTTTGATGGCGCCTTTTTCTGCAGCTGACTTTTCCAGGTAGGACAGGGATGAGTCCTTCTGTTTTTGCAAGGCGGCTTCCATTCTTTTTTGAGCCAATTCCATGATGTTTTTCTGGTAGGCTTCAGGCTCGGCCGCCAGTGGTTTTGAGGAGAACGCGTCATCCATGCCCTGTTTCACAAACCCAAACTCTTCAGCGGTCAGATGAAAGTTACTTAACATGATTTCCATCTGCTTTTTAAGGGCTACCCCCATGGCATAGAGCGCTTTCTGATCCTCCGTTTGGGGCTGAGCGGCCCACCCGGACACAGAAAAAAACACCATCAATAAGGCAATCATCATTTTACGCATAAAAATCCTTTCCTGAAACACAAAATTATTTTTAATTTTTGAGCATAATCCCTAGTCAAAACAAGGAACTTCTGTTTTTGCCAAGCTTTCATCCAGCATTTGCACCACCACTTCTTCCCCTTTTTTTATTGAGGACACATTTTCAGCAAGAATAATAAAAGCATTGGCATCCACCATGGATTTCAAAATGCCGGAGCTTTGATTGCCGGTAATACGGGCAACCAGGCGGTTTTTTTCTTTATGAATGACCGCACGGAGATAAGTCTTTAATCCCGGCGTCTTTTGAATATCCTGAGCACTGATTGCCCGGAGAGTCTGACGAAAAATCTTGGTATGACCCTGCATTTTCAGCAAATAGGGGCGGACAAACTGCTCGAACGAAACCATTACGGAAACCGGATTGCCAGGCAGACCAAACAGCGGCACACCGTCAAGAGAGCCAAAAGCCAGCGGTTTACCGGGACGCATCGCCACACGCCAGAAATGGATAACGCCGCCAATGTCGCCAATGGCTTCCTTGACAAAATCATAGTCGCCAACTGAAACTCCCCCGGAAGAAATCACGACATTCGAACGTCTCGCTGCTTGAAATTTATTCAAAAGCTCCGCTTTATTATCCCGGCCGATGCCCAGTAAGATCGGAATCCCGCCACATTCCAGCACTTGGGCAGCCAGCGAATAACTGTTGGAATTGACGATCTTGCTTGGAGGCGGATTTGTATCGATATCAACCAGTTCATCGCCGGTGGAAAAAATCGCGACACGCGGTCTTTGATAGACATAGACAAAGGCCTTTCCCAACTGGGCCAGCATACCGATATGGCCTGGCCGCAGAAGGCTGCCCGTCGCAATAACGTGTTCTCCTTGCCGGACATCTTCTCCTGCAAAACGAATATCCTGTCCCTCACAAGCCTGTGCCTTGATAAGAACGGTTTTTCCCTTCTCCTCGGCATCTTCCCTGCTGACCACGGCATCCGCTCCTCTCGGCAGCAGAGCGCCGGTCATGATACGAGCCGCCTGACCCGCCTTAATCGCTTTCTTGGCAATCCCTCCGGCAGCGACAATTTCAACTACCCGGAGTTCCACGGGCTTTCGGTTTTTTGCGCCTTGCGTATCAGAAAATCTTACGGCGTAGCCGTCCCGCGAGGAATTTGGAGCAAAAGGAATATCGCGCGGCGCATAAATATCTTCGCCAATGACTCTGCCCGCCGATTCCAAAATACTGACTTTTTCCAGTTCCTGAATACGGCAACCGGCCAGAATCGTTTGCAGCGCCTCTTCTACAGCAATCATAGCAACCTCTCTGTCATTTGTACGCGGGCACCTTATCAGAGACGGGAAACTTGTCAATCATAAAAAGAGTTCAAAATCATGAGTTATCAAAAACCGTGTGTTCAGGGCTATGTCAAAAACGGCAGCGCAGTAAAAATTTAGTCAGGGGCTCCCATACCGCTTTACGCGGATGCAGTGGTGGCAACTATGTTCTGCCGGAAAATATCAAAAAACGAAGTTTCGATAAGAGCCAACGCTGAACCGAGAAGAAGCATTATGGATGCGGGCGTTGAAGTGACAGCCGGAACCGTGATGATTAAACGGGGAGAAAGGCTCTTACCCGATTGTTTGGGTTCGGCTGCAGCGGCGGGCATCTATGAAATCAACGTTTACCGGCATCTGCATGTTTCTCTGATCAGTTTCGGAGACAAGATGGTTACGCCCGGTGCAAAACTGCATCCAGGTTAGCTTTATGCCAGCAATCTGGTTACCATCGCAGCCTGGCTGACAAATGCAAAAAATGTCTCACCATGTGCGTCTGGGACCGGGGAAAGGCGTCGCTTTCGGAAGATGGCAGTATGTGCCGGCCGGTGCAAACGGTCTGATTTGCATACCGGAAGGAAAGGATAGATTTCCAAGCGGGGAGGTGGTACCGGTTCAGCTTATTTAGCCCCATCTCAACGCACGGACTCCAGCACAACCTTAATCTCTCCGGGGGATAAAACGGCAGGGCTGTTTTTGCAATTTGCCAGAAGCATTGTTTGGCTCATCACTTCAGACGTCATCCCAAAAGCTGAAAAAGGTGGAAGTCGAAGGGTCTGTGACCAATCCCGAAGAACATCCAAAAAATGTTTGCAATAGAAAGAATCATCGTGATTTGCATCACACTTTTCTCCCATGAATACTTTTCCGATACCCGCAAAACGCTTCGTGGCAACCAGGTTTTTATCATCCAAAATTTTTTTTATGACAAAGGCCATGACGGGAAACAGCAGCTTCCCGCAGGCCACGCCATGAGGAACTGCGCACAATCCGCCCAGTGGACCCGCTATGCCATGCACCGCGCCCAGACCGGCCCGGCTGAGCGTTATTCCTGAAACCAAGGATGCAAAAGACATCTTTTCGCGTAGTTTCAGGTCGTCGCCTTGTCCGTGTGCAAGCGGCATCAAACTTTCCGACGCCAAGGCAAGCGCTTTCAAAGCCAGTGCATCCGTCGATTCATCAGCCTTGGTTGACGTGTAAGATTCAATCAATTGGGAAATGGCGTCCAATCCGCAGGAAACCGTCAATGACAGGGGTAGTGTTAACGTCAGTTTAGGATCAACCAGCGCGATATCCGGCACGTAAGCGTCATGCCGCAAGGATTTTTTAAATCCTTGCTTCCGGTCGCTAAGAACTGCATTTTTCGTCGCTTCACTTCCCGTACCGGCGGTTGTCGGAACGGCGATGAAAGGCAATTTTTTTCCGGACGGTTTTCTATCTCCCACATCTTCCAGATAGTCTCTCACGGAACCAGTCATAACCAGCATGGCCGAAACCGCTTTACCGCAATCCAAAACACTACCGCCGCCGATGGCCACGACAACGCTGAAGGCTGACTGTCGGTATTTTGAAACAATTTCATCAATGGCTTTAACCGTTGGTTCCCCACGGACGGAAATCGCCTTGCATCGCATATTGGCCCGATTCAACTCCGTGGTGAACGGCGTCCAGAATCCGGACTTTTGCAGCGATTCAACTCCGGTGATCACCAGGGCATGGCCTCCATAATCATTAATGATATCATGGATTTTATCAAACACCCCGGATCCGAAAATAATTTTGGGCAGTCCCGCAAGATCAAGATGATTTATGATGTCCATGCGGATTTATCCAAAGGTGCAATAACGTCATGGGCATGTCCCTCACGTGGTTTGGCCATCCAAGGTTCCACCCGTTCGCGCCACCTTAAATAATGCGCTGTTTTTTTGTGTGCTGCGGCCGCCTCATCGGATTCGTAGACTTCATACAACGTGAAAGACGTCACATCAACTCTGTGGCGTAAAACGTCAAAACGTAGATTCCCTTTTTCCCGAACCGAATTTTGATGATTCTCAATGGTGGCTTCAATAAATCGCTCAACATCATCCGGTTTTACAGAAACATTTACTACGGTAACAACCATACATTTTCTCCATATGATTCCCTGGTGGATTTTACTATAGGATATCATTTTATCGATAAAAACAGTTTTTGGTCAAGCTGAGATTTTTTTGCGAAATTATCATGAAAAAAGCGATACCCGGGCTCAATGAATGGGAGATTTTTAAGTGGCTATCCGGGAATCTGTTTGATTATTTTGAAAAACAGGCATAAATGTCTGGCTCATTGAATGGAAAGGATTTAAAAATCACCTTCTGAAGAAAAAATGCCTGATACTCTTACTTATGAAGTTTTCAGAACTTTGTATATCAATATCACCAACGAGTGTAGCGCAAACTGCATATTCTGCATCAGACATATTGCGGACGGCGTCTATGGCTACAATCTCCGCCTGTCGAAAGAACCATCTGAAGAAGACATCATCTATAAACTGGAAACCCTCGATCTCCAGAAATACAAAGAAGTCGTTTTCACAGGTTTTGGCGAACCGACCTGCAGACTGAACATGTTGCTTTTTCTGATAAAATGGATTCAAGAAAGAGGAGGAACCATCAGACTGGATACCAACGGCCACGCGGCTCTCATGCATCCCGGCCGGAATGTTGTCGCACAGTTGAAGGAGGCCGGCCTTCATGCCGTATCCGTAAGTCTGAATGCCGAATCGGAAGAGAAATATGTCCGGTTATGTAATCCCCTCTTCAGTGGTGCCTACCAGGCGCTTATTGATTTTTCAATAAATTCCGTAAAGGCCGGCATACAAACACGAATGACCGTTGTCGGCCATGCAGACATCGATATTGATGCATGTCAAAGAATCGCAGTTGGCATCGGGGCTACCTTCAAAGTTCGGTAATATTAAAATATTGTATAATAACAAGATATTATAGATATCCACAACCAAGCAGTTTTTCGTAGTCATCTTGTATCAGAAATTCGTCTTTTTTTACAGTTGACAAATATGCCCACAATGACATATGTCCTTAAAAGCATATGTTATGACAAATATAAGTTCCAGATAGCACAAACAAAGGAGGCAATTTCAATGACAAAGAAGATAATGCTGGTATTTTTTTTCATTTGGGTCATGGCAGGACTCTTTACTCTTTCTTCCTGGGCAGCGGACATCCACATATCGGCCGCCGCCAGCATGAAAGAGGCTGTTACAGAGCTGGAAAATAGCTTTTCGCTAAAGAATACCGGCGTAAAATTCCAGAATAATTTTGGTGCATCCGGCGCTTTGGCCAAACAAATTGAAAACGGCGCACCCGCTGACTGGTTTGTCTCGGCCAATCTACAGTGGATGGATTACCTGAAAGAAAAGAAAATGATGGATGATAAAAGCATCAGCATGTTTGCTTTCAATTCACTGGTATTTGTCGGAAAACACAATTTGAAAGTGAAAAACCTGCGGGACGTGACCGCGCTGGATAAAATTGCTATCGGCAGCCCCAAAAGTGTTCCGGCGGGTGAGTACGCGGACAAAGCCATCAAGAAGGCCGGCTTGGAAAAACGAATGGAAAACAAACTGGTTATGGGCAAAGATGTCCGCACTTGCTTGATGTATGCAGACACAGGCGAAGTCTCGGGTGCCTTTGTTTACAAAACGGATGTCGCAATGGCTAAAAACGTGATCATTCTTTTTACCGTTCCGCAAGAGTTGTATCCTCGTGTCACTTACCCGATGGGACTTACGGCAACCGGCAGTAAAAAGGCGGAAGCGGTGGCGTTTTACAAGTATTTACAAACTGCTGAAGCGAAAAACATTCTGAATAAATTTGGTTTTTTGGTTGAATAATAAGGAGTTAGCGCTTATCTTTTCTAAAAAGCGTTTTTGATGAGAGGGAATAGACAAACCCGCCGCATAAAACAATACGGCATCATGCTATGGATGGAAAAATAAAAAAACAGGAGCGGAAACGGTCATTTTCATTTTCCGTTTCGCTCCTGTAAAAAAACATTTCAGAAAACGCACTCTCTTCGAGAACTAATCAATGGCAATCATGACATTGGATGCCTTAATGACCGCATAAACCTCTTTGCCTTCTTTCAGACCGAGATCATCGGCTGAAGTTTTTGTAATAATGGAAACAATCTCCGCGCCACCAGGCAATTCCACGACCACTTCCGCATTGACGGCTCCTTCGCTTATCTTTTTGACTTTCCCTTTCAACGTGTTTCTTGCACTGATCTTCATTTTTCCACCTTCTTTTATCGGATTTTGGACAGATAACAATTCCCTGCGTCTGCGTTTGATAAGACGCAGCCTAAAACACCTTTCATGGAAATATGACAGGCAATCTCCATTTTGTCAACCGGGCATCCGGACATCAAAGTCAAGAGTCCATAAGAATATCAGGGTCATCTGTTTCTGAAAAGGAAAGAAACACCACGGAAACCCTCATCAAGTTTATTTTCATATAAAAAACTATTTGTGATAAAAGGATCCCGTTATGTTTGCATTCAACCATTCAGATTATCAGGCCATCCTGCTGTCCTTGAAGGTCGCGACGTTTGCCACCCTTCTGTCTCTGCCGTTTGGTTTTGCTGTGGCCTATATCATGACCTATAAAAAAATTCGGGGAAGGATTGCCCTGGACGTTGTGGTCAACCTCCCCCTGACTTTGCCTCCGGTGGTGGTCGGATATTTGTTGCTGCTTCTTCTGGGACAAAATAGTTTTTTCAGTCAATGGGTGCTGCAGCCACTCGGAATCAAACTGATCTTCACATGGAAGGCCGCGGTTCTTGCCACGGCGGTTGTCGGTTTTCCGCTGATGGTCCGGTCCATTCGCACAGGTATGGAAGCCATCGACGAAAAACTTATCCAGGCATCACGGATACTGGGCGCAGGACCGCTGGATACCTTGGCCACGATTATTCTGCCTCTTTCTCTCCGCAGCATCCTGGCCGGCTCCATTCTTATGTTTGCCCGGGGATTGGGTGAATTCGGCGCAACCATTATTGTCGCAGGCAACATTCCCGGGATCACGCAAACCATTCCCCTGGCCATTTATGAATACGTCAGTTCGCCCCGTGGAGACATGATTGCCATGTCTCTGTGCTTTGTGTCCATTACCATCTCTGTCGTTGTGCTTGTTTTTCATGAATGGTTGAGCAGACGAGTGTCAAGGAGAGATTGACATGAAACTGCAATTTACCGTGCAAAAGCAACTGGACAAGTTTTCACTGGACATGGATTTTATGGTTGAAGGCAACCGCATTGGCATTTTCGGACCGTCCGGGTGCGGAAAAACGACTCTGGTGGGACTGATCGCCGGATTGCAGTGTCCAGATCAGGGACGGATTCTCCTCAATGGAAAATGCCTTTTTCACAGCAAGGAAAAAGTGAACATTCCTGCTCAACACAGACGGATCAGCATGGTCTTTCAGCACCCCCATCTATTTCCCCATTTAAGCGTCAGGGGAAATCTTCTTTATGGTTACAAGCGTTGTGCTCCCAACCAGCGTCAAATCACTCTGAATAATCTGGTGGACGTGCTGCAGATCGGTCACTTGCTCGACCGGGGCGTAAACAATCTCTCCGGTGGAGAAAAACAACGAGTTGCCATCGGACGGGCTGTTCTTGCCAATCCCCAGCTTCTGATCATGGACGAGCCTCTCTCCGCGCTGGACGAAGGCCTCAAATTCCAGATTATTCCGTTTCTCAAGAAATCTTGCGAAACATTTGCCATCCCGTATTTATTTATTTCCCATTCACTCACGGAAATGAGAATCATGACCGAACAAGTCATGAACACGGTCAATGGACGCATCACCGGCATTCTGACAGCTGAGGAACTGGCCCGAAATCTGATGGGGAAAAGTCCAGCACCCTACCTCAATCTTTTAAGACTGAAAAGCTCTCACCGTATTGTCGGAATGAATGCTTATCGCTTTGGAAGCAGTGAATTGCTGATTTCAGATCCGGGTAACACTCAAGAAGAATCTCTCTACGAACTTTCCTCTACGGATATCATTCTTTTCAAGCGTCATCCCGAGGCCATCAGCGCCCGCAACCTCCTTCAATGCCGTGTTAGTGAAATGTTCAGCGCCGGCGGCAGAATCGGCATTGAACTGACCTGTGGCAGCGAAAAGCTTGTCGCCATCATCGTTCAGGAAGCCGTCCGCGATCTGGACATCAAGATAGGTGCAGAGGTTTTTGCCGCCATCAAAGCAACCGCCTTCCGGAAATTGAGTTAAGCCAAAAATGCGATGATGAGCAATATATGATCATCGCCCGAAATGATCCATTTTTAGGTCAGACTCTCTTGCTCATTGGTTTTTCAAGCCGGTGCTTGTAAAACTAATGAAAAGTTGTTATGGGAAATGCATTCCACTTACAGGATTTAGGTCATAGGCGTCTGAAAATGATTTGATCTGTGATCTAATATCTTGAAATAAACGGAATCGTTAAGATAATTTCAACCGCTATCCTGCCTGCGGCAAGGCACCGGTTTTCCTAGAAGAAACCATGAACAAACAGGAGGTTCATTTGTATTTTTCCGACGAAACATTAAAAAAATCTCAGCATTTGACTGAAAAATGGCAAAACGAGGTTCAAAAAACATTGCAGACCCATCCCGATCGGAAAAACCGTTTTTCTACCGTTTCCGATCTGGATATTAAAAGGCTTTACACTCCCGAAGATGTAAAAGATGTGGATTTCGCAAAGGATATCGGTGCACCGGGAGAATTTCCCTACCTTCGAGGGAATCAAGTCACGGGCTATCGGGGAAACTACTGGACTTTCCGGATGTTTTCGGGCATGGGCAGCGCCCGGGATACCAACGCCCGCTGGCATATGCTTCTTCGCGAAGGCCAGACAGGACTCAGCACGGCATTTGATTTTCCAACGCTCATGGGTTACGATAGCGACTCACCCAAAGCTCTGGGCGAAGTCGGCAAGTGCGGCGTAGCCATTGATACGTTGGAGGATTTCCTGGAACTGATCGACAAAATTCCGTTAACCCAGGTCACCACTTCCATGACCATCAATCCCCCGGCAACCATTCTCTGGGCAATGTATTGCGCCGCGGCGGAAGCCAAGGGTGTGCCGCTTGCAAAAATCGGCGGCACCATACAAAATGATATGCTCAAGGAATTCATCGCGCAAAAGACCTTTATGTGTCCACCGGAACCTTCCGTCAGACTGATCAGCGATACGATCGAATTCGGCGCAAAACACGTTCCTCGCTGGAACACGATCAGTATCAGCGGTTACCACATCCGGGAAGCCGGAGCCACCGCAGTACAGGAACTGGCTTTCACTCTGCGTGACGGTATCGAATACGTTGAAGATGTTATCCGCCGTAAAAAAATGAATGTGGATGATTTTGCACCGCGTCTTTCTTTCTTTTTCAACGCTCATATCGATTTTTTCGAGGAAGTTTGTAAACTTCGCGCTGCACGCCGCATTTGGGCAAAAGTCATGCGCGACCGTTTTGGCGCCAAAAATCCACGCTCGCTCTGGATGCGTTTCCACACGCAAACCGCCGGATGCTCGCTGACCGCCCAGCAGCCTTACAACAACATTATCCGCACCACCGTGGAGGCGCTGGCCGCCGTGATGGGCGGAACCCAGTCTCTACATACCAATTCGCTTGATGAAGTATTGTGCCTACCTTCCGAGTCCGCCGTGGAAATCGCGTTACGTACACAGCAAATTCTCGCCGAAGAAACCGGGGTCGCCAACACTATCGATCCTTTGGCCGGATCATACTTTATTGAATCGCTGACCAATGAGATCGAGGACAAGGCATGGGAATATATCCATAAGATAGACGCAATGGGCGGAATGATCGCCGCTATCGAAAAAGGATTTCCCCAGATGGAAATCGCCGACGCCGCATACCGGTTTCAAAGACAATTGGAGGCCAATGAAAAAATCATGGTCGGCGTCAATAAATATACGACAGAAGCACAACAGACTGTGCCGCTGGTGGAAATTGACGAACAGGTTGCCGGAGAACAAATGAAGAGGCTTCAAAATGTCCGACGCAGACGGAATGAACGCGCTGTACGTCAATCGCTGACGGATATTCGTACAGCATGCAAAACAGAGGTAAACGTGATGCCTTACTGTATCGAGGCGGTAAAGAATCTGGCAACGCTGCAGGAAATCTGCGATGTATATCGTGAGGTTTACGGGGAATATCGGGACCCGGGCTTATATTAAGGAGATGCTTTATGTCAGCGAGAAAAATTCGAGTGATGGTGGCGAAACCCGGACTTGATGGTCATGACCGGGGCGCACGCATTCTGGCCCGCTTTTTTCGTGATGCGGGCTTTGAAGTCATTTACACCGGTTGTCACCAGACGCCGGAACAGGTGGCATCGGCAGCCATTCAGGAAGATGTTGATCTGGTGGGATTAAGCTGCCTGTCGGGTGCTCACCGTATTTTATTTCCCCGCGTGGTAGAGCTGCTTCGGGAAAAGAATGCATCCGACATCACTGTCATCGGCGGCGGTATTATTCCCGAACAGGATTTTCAGATGCTTTACGATGCAGGCATCAAGGCCATCTTCACCCCCGGAGCCCCGCTTGAGTCCATTGTCGAATGGATTCGCAATAATATCAAGACGAAAGAATAGCCGAAGCGATTATGGAAACCACAGCAAAAATTCGCGCAGGCGATGTCCGCTCAGCCTCCCGTCTGATCCGGGATCTGGAAGATAAACTGCCTGGAGCACGCCCCAGACTTAAACAACTTTTTCAGCATACGGGAAAGTCTTTTATTATCGGCATTACCGGAGCGCCCGGTGCCGGAAAAAGCACCTTGACCGACGCGCTCATTGCAGAATTCCGCAAACAGAGCAAAACGGTCGGTGTTCTTGCCGTTGATCCGACCAGTCCGTTTTCCGGGGGCGCCATTCTAGGGGATCGCATCCGCATGCTTAAACACACAGAAGACGAAGGTGTTTTTATTCGTTCACTGGCCACACGGGGTGCTTTGGGGGGACTTTCTCAGGCTGCGGGAGACGCAATCCATGTCATGGAAGCCATGGGCAAGGACATCATTCTTGTGGAAACCGTCGGCATTGGGCAACAGGAACTTGACATCATCCATCACGCACACAGTGTTGTCGTTGTGCTAGTGCCAGGCATGGGAGATGAAATCCAAACCATGAAGGCTGGCCTTATGGAAATCGCCGATGTGTTTGCCATCAACAAAGCCGACCGTCCCGGAGCAAAACAGCTCCAATCGGAGCTGACTGCGCTGCTTTCTGCTTCATCCCTAACGCCGGACACATGGAAACCACCAATCGTCGGCATTGGCAATAGGTACGAACCAACGCTCTTCGCTCAGCAGACAGCCGTTTTAGCGCAAAAGATTATGGATCATCACGCTCACCTGATTCTTTGCGGACAACTTTCTTTCCGGATGGAACGTCAGGCACTTATGGAAATCTCCGACGCGCTGAAAGCCTGTATTCTGGAACCTGTGCTCCGGAAACTCTCGGAAAGCGGTGAATTGCAGAATATGACGAGGAGAGTGAAAAACCGGGAAACAGACCCGTATACCGAAGCGGAAACCATTGCTCATCGCTTCCTCACATTGGGAGAAAAAATATGAACCCGTCCCGAAAGCAAAACGATTCTAGGAAAAAAGCATCATCTTCCCATAAACCATGCCTTCCCCCCGCTTCCGTCCGTCGGGGACTGGTCATCGTCATTACCGGCAATGGCAAAGGCAAGACGACCTCCGCATTCGGTCAGGCATTGCGTGCCATTGGCCAGGGATATAAAGTTTTCGTTTTGCAGTTTATGAAAGGGCGTGATTACGGCGAGTATCTAGCTGCAAAAAAATATCTGCCTCGTCTGACCATTCGCCGCGCAGGTCTGGACAGCTTTGTTATGCGCGACAATCCTGCACCCGAGGATATCGAACTGGCCCGTCAAGGATTTGAACAGGTAAAAGCGGCGGTTGCCTCAGACAAATATGACATGATTATTCTCGACGAAATCAATGTGGCTGTCGATTTCCAATTGATTCCGTTGGATGAGGTTGTTGCCTTGATTCAAAACAAGCCACCCGCACTAGACCTGATTCTCACCGGACGCTATGCAGCTAAAAAAATTCTCAAACTAGCCGACACGGTTAGTGAGGTGAAGGAAATCAAACATCATTATGCCGCCGGCATCAAGGACCGGGCGGGAATCGAATATTAATTCTATTCTAAATGGAACGAGTTCCGGAGCTCTGTTTTCTTCCACTTTATTATTTCTGCGAAATGATATACAAAGTTTTAAGTTAATTTATTTTAGGATAACCGGAATGAGAAAAACAATCTATCTTGCTGTGTTGTTAACATTCATCATTTGTTTTCCCCATTTGATTTTAGCTGAAACGATAGAAGTGTTGATCAAAGGGATTGATAATGGCATAAGAACCAGCCGTGATCGGGATTATCAGGAAGCGGTGATGAACGCCAAGCTGCAGGCAATTGAAAGGGCCGGGGTTTCGGTTCAATCCATGACTAAGGTTGAGAATTTTCAATTGAAATTTGACATGGTGGAAAGCAGGGCAAAGGCTGTTTTGCTGCCCGGCTTTCAAATCATCGATATCGGATACCAGAAAGACGGAACTTATCAGGTTGTCCTTTCAGGAAAAGTTCAGGTTGGCGAAACAAAATCTGAACAGAGCAAACTTTGGGGGAAATTGCGATCGCAGCCGACGGTGTTTGCCACTTTTCAGCAAGCCAGTCAATCATGGAACAGTGCTTTAGCCAGTCCTATCGAAAACAAGTATGTCAACAATGAAGACGGCACCATTTCTGATTTGAAAACCGGTTTAATGTGGATGTATTCATATGACATAAGAGAAAACACGTTGGAAGTGAAACAGGATATCGACCAGATCAACAAAAAAAAATTTGCCGGTTATTCCGATTGGAGAATTCCTACACTACATGAATTAGCTTCACTGATTGAACAAAAACCAGGAGGTAAAATGAGCGGCGGCAGGCAAAGTTATCTGGATCCGATTTTTGACGTCAAGACTTATTGCTGGCATCTGTGGAGCGCCGATCGTTGCAATGATGGTTATTTCATGGTTAATGTAGGTGAAAAGGCCGGAGGGTTATCAGTTCCGGGGGACCATTACCAGTCCGAAGGCGTTTGTGTGGCATGCCTGAAAGCTGTTCGATCCATAAAATAAATTCATGATGAAAAAAACCGTTAGGCGGAAAATGACATGACACGTTTTGAATGGCTGCAAAAAAAATGGATAACCGTGCTGCTGCTTTTATGCTTTTGGCCTGTATCAGGCGTTTTAGCTTGGAGTGAACATCCCCTGATTACTTACCCTGTCGCCAGCAGCATGCCGGAAATGCTCCATGCCCAACCGGTGATCGTGGAAAGCCTGGAATCCTTCATCAGCGCAGAAGAAAAAAAACTAGAATTCCTGCTTGCCGAAGAGGAGGAATGGGCAGGGAAAAATCTCCAATGGTATGCTCCTTTGCCCTTGTCTCTTGTCTTCAAAGCGAATGGAAACCGTGATGATGCTCGCTTACGCTTCTGCCATGCCATTCGTATTAACCCAGCCGTAAAAATTCCTCTTTATTTCCAGCGGCTTCCGGGCGAAACACCGGAAGGGAAATCGTTGCTCCCGCTTCAGGCAATCACCTTCCTGCGGGAAATATCCGACTGGAACGGAATCATTTTTGACAGTGTCAATCCAGGTGATACAGTGCGGCCCCTAGACATTGTCGTTAGCGCTTCAGATGAACCTGACCTTCTGGGTCTTGATATCGGTCTTTTTGAAGACAATGACACTGATTTTGGCAAACAATACGGCTTTGGAACCCAGCCTTTTGGCAATCCTCATCTGGAGTATGGCAGTCAGGCGCCTTTTCACATGGGATTTTATCACGAAGCGCAAATTATCTATGCTTTTGCTGGTTTTCTAAAAAAAACCTATCCTGAATATCGTATTCATCTTTATAAAAGACTGGCACAATTGGCTTTCCAAACAGGCCACCCCTATTGGGGATGGCGATTTACTGGATGGGGGCTTCATTATCTGGCAGATCTGACACAACCATATCACACGACTGTTCTGCCGGGAGTCTGTACTGCATGCGCAATCTGGATTAACACGGTAGATATGATCGGCTTCCAAGGCCCCAAGGCAAATGCCATCCAGCTGGTTTCCAATCGTCATGCGGCCATAGAAAAGTTTGTACAGGTTATTTTGCAAAGGGCCTATCGGGAGAAAGAAAAAAATAATCCCATCCTGGCCGCTCTGCAATCGTCGGGAAAAATTCCAGCATACAAGGATATGATACCTCGTGATGTTATCGCCAAAGCGGCGCATGAAAAAGCTGATGAATTGGATGACGAACTGGAAAAATATATGCCGAAACAATTTGTTTCTGATCCCGAATTCGAGCTGGGAACATCCGCGGCGAGAGAACAGATCGTCGAAAAAATCAAAATGGAAAAAGGCCAGGCCGCAGTGGATAAATTGATTAGTGATGTCAGCGAGCTTCTGGTACCGTTTGCCACATACGGGCAAAGCTATATTTACTCAATCCTGCATAACGGGACAGAAACGGAAAAATAGCTATTCGTCACTGATTTTCATTTTGTTTTTCACAGCGCTCATTTTTTGCTCTGTTATTTCCTGAAATTCTCCGGCAATCCAACGTTTTTCGATATTCCAGTATTCTGGAGATTGCTTTTCATTGGCAACGGCATTAGCCGCCATGGTTAAAAGCAGTGCCTGAGCCTTTTGGGTATTAATAAATTCACGTTGCATCCCCGTCCAATCAATAATGGTGTCCAATGGTTTTCCATCGGCCTCCCTGGCAAACGGTTCATAGAACAGGCGATCGTCGGAGGAATAGTTTCTGATGGTTTTGCCGTCATATTTATCCACGATTCTGATGTGGTCGGTTGGACGATAAACGACAGCAAATAAAGTATAGCCTTTGGAATTGGCCGTATCAATACTCGTCAATATATAATGATGAGCATCAGGAACACCATAGCGGCGAAGGACTTTTTGAAAATATTCCGATGCGTGTTTCATGCGCCGAAACAGTTCTCCCGTGTCTCCCGTTTCCGGAACGGCGCTGATGCGCTTTCCATAGGCCGACTCATAGGTATCATCCAGAGTTATTTTGGCGTTGGCAGCAATCATTCCCTTGTTGATATCCTGTACATTCGTTGAGAGATAATATGGAATTGAGGCAATTCCTTCCAGTAAACCAGCCGCAATTTGCACGGGCGACAATACCAATTGAGTAACGCCTATGAGAGCTTTACCAAAACCGGTTGTCACCGTTTTTCCGCTTTCGTTGGTGACCGTGCATGATGTTAGCAGTATAAGACATAAAAGAAGAGCAAATCCAAAACGTTTCATATCCATCTCCCGTAAAAAATACCCTTATAGGGTGATATTGGCATGAATTCCCCGGTCCGGGTAGACGATAAGAAATTCAGACCTCACTGTCAAGAAAATACTGGACGATGAAGTGAATTCCTGATTCTGGGGATTGCAAGCAAGCAGAGCAAGCAGACAAAGCCCTTCTGTTTTTCATTTGAATTTGACATAAAATTAAGCTATTGTTTATAGGATTTACAATAAAAATGGTTTGCATTATTTGAAGGTAGGTAATTATAGATGTTTAACAATGGAGAACCTTTATGTTGACATGGTTGACCAGTCCTGAAGCTTGGATTGCTCTTGGAACCCTGACGGCTCTGGAAATTGTTCTGGGCATCGATAATATCATTTTTATCTCCATTCTCGTCGGACGACTTCCCGCCCATAAGAGGAATCTTGCCCGCAATTTGGGGCTGTTCATGGCCATGCTGACCCGCCTGATGCTTCTTTTTTCTATCGTTTGGCTTGCCAATTTAACGCAACCGTTGTTTACCGTTTTGCAGCAGGAAATTTCCGGAAGGGACATGATTCTGATCGGCGGTGGCTTGTTCCTTCTGGCCAAGGCGACTCATGAGATCCACCAAAGCCTCGAAGGAATTGCAGAAGAAAAACCGACCATGCAGGCGGCAAAAATGGCACCGGTCCTCTTTCAGATTGCCGCACTTGATGTTGTATTTTCTCTGGATTCCGTCATCACGGCTGTTGGTCTGGCCAAGCATATCTCCATTATGGCCATTGCCATCATTCTGGCCGTCGGCGTTATGCTGTTTGCGGCCAAACCCATCGCCAATTTTGTGGACAACCATCCAACCATCAAAATTCTGGCCTTGTCCTTTCTGATTCTTGTGGGAGTTACGCTTATCGTCGAAGGTTTCGACGTGCATGTCCCCAAGGGCTATATTTATTTTTCGATGGCTTTTTCCGTGATGGTGGAAATGCTCAATATCCGCATGCGCAAAAGGCAGGCAAAACCTGTTCAACTACACAAAGAAATTACGGAATCATGAATTGAAGCAAAACAGCCAAGTACCAAGATGAGAACATCAGCACTCGTATTGTTCCAGAAAATTATTCAGCGCCTTCTTCAGCCAAGAAAATGATTCTTCACTGGTCACGATGAAAAGATAGCCGCTGATATTTTTTTCGTTAAAATCAAAAACGGTCCTCAAGACAATCGCTAGGGAGTCCTTGTCAAAAAGGCTCTCTGAAATTACGCTTGTCTGACTCCGCTCGACTACTACACGGGGCGGTGAATAGGTAATAACATCTCCAAGCAGTTCAGCAATTTTGCCGACACACGCGCCAATTAAAATATTTCCGACTTCACGAAATGTTTCTTTTTCCAGTTCATAGACCGGATCCGATTCAAAATGCTCTTCTGAACCATCAAACAGCGAAAGAATTTTCTTGCCGCTGTCCGCCGGGAAAACTAAAAAAGCACTTCCCTTGAATTTTCCCCAAAAATTCTGTTCAACGAGAGATACCTTGTTGAAGTCTTTGATTTCTTCATGAATGTAAGGCGGAAGATCCACGGAACGTAAGAGTTTAATGTATGGCACGCTGAGAATTACAAAAATATCAATAAATTCAGCAAGATCAGATGCCGCCCGGCCAAAAGCGATATTCATGATTTCCTGAAGAATATCTGTTTCTTCCGCTGTAATCGATACGTCATGCATTAAATCATCCATGTTGCTTACCCCCGCCTTGCCAGTGTTTCTTCAACCTCCGCAATGACAGCGGCAATGTTGTCCTTATTGGGAGGTTTTTTAAGAACGGAAAAAGCCCCCAGATCATGCGCCCGGGCAATCGCTTTGATTTGGACGTCGGCAGTGGCAATAACAACAATTGCCCGCTGATCCAAGCTCATAATTTCCTGCAGAGCTTCAAAACCATTCATGACGGGCATGGTTAAATCCATAAAAACCATATCTGGTTTGATCTGCTTGAATAAGTCAACGCCAATCTGACCATTGGCCGCATCAAACAATTCATATCCCTTATCCTTGGGAATACAGCTTTTCATGATTTTGATGGAAACAGGTGAATCATCCACTATCAGTATTTTTTTTATCATGATCGTTCCTGAATAATAATGTTTTTGATCTCGGGTTCTCCTGGAAGCGAAAAGGATGACCTTTTCAGAATTTTATTCTTGTCATTCCACAACTTCAACCCGGTTACGGCCATTGTTCTTCGCCACATATAACCCCTCATCGGCTTTTTTCAGCAGCATGTCCGGTTGAACGGTTTCCTCGCTCATGGAGGAGACTCCCAAGCTGATTGTGACACTGATGATTTGTTCCTCATATTTAAAAGGAGAAGACGCCACTTTCTTCCGGCATCGTTCCGCAATGCTTCTTGCGGCAGCCAAGGCTGTTTCCGGAAGAAGGCAACAGAATTCTTCACCTCCGTACCGCGCTAGAATATCCTCGCCGCGTACAGAATTACTGATTAACGTAGCCATCGATTGCAGAATATAATCCCCGCACTGATGACCATACGTGTCATTAATCTTTTTAAAATGATCAATATCGAACATAATCAGGCTAAAAGGCCGGTCGTATCTTCTATGACGGTCAAATTCTTCCTTAAGATGGATTTCAAGACTGCGACGGTTGTTGACGCTGGTTAACGCATCAATCATATTGAGTTCCATCAGCTTTTTCTCAAAATTCACCGTTTCCGTAACATCATGCACCGCAATGAACAAATATTCGATTTGATCTTCTTTATTGCGTAAAGGCCCCATGGTACAGCTTTGCTGCATGTATTCGAAATCACCGTCAAAGGAACTGATCGGTTTGAGGGGAAACAGGAAGCGGTGAAGCTTTTGAGAAAAAAAACAGAAATTTCCAAAAGTGAGAACGGCCTTGCAATTATTTAAAAAACGGGGACGTTTTAAGTTTGGAAAAGCGTCGCAAACCGCGGAGCCGAGAATATGTTCAGGCTCTATGCCGCTGTGTAATTGCATCCAGCGGTTCCAGTACCGCACACGCAATTCACGGTCCAGAATCACCAGGCCAATGTCCACCATCCCCAATACCTGTGAAAAAACAATAGAATCAATTTCCTGTATATTTGAAACTTCCACAGATGGGTTCTTCATTTCAACCATTGTCCATTCCGATCCGCATGAATCGAGTTAGTGATTACATGAATTCATGGCGCATTTCAAGTCAATTCTGCCGGGACTTCACGCCCGCCAGGAAAGAAAACCATTCATCTGTGACTTTTCTGCAGCATCCTTCCGGGCATTCTATCGGGCCGAAGTCATTTTGGCGGCATGCGCAGCGCACCATCCAACCGGATGCAGCAGCCGTTCAGCATCGAATTTTCAATAACCTGCAAAACCATTTTGGCAAACTCTCCGGGCTTTCCCAATCGTTTGGGAAAGGGAACGCTTCCGGCCATGCTTTCTTTGACGGCCAGAGGCATGCCATCCATCAGCGGCGTTTCAAACAGCCCTGGTGCAATGGTAACGACACGGATACCATAATCAGCACATTCCCTGGCGATAGGTAACGTCATGCCGACAATGGCCCCTTTCGATGCAGCATAGGCTGCCTGACCGATCTGGCCATCGAAGGCGGCAATGGATGCCGTATTGACAATCACTCCCTTCTCCCCGTCCTCACCTGGAGCATTGCTGACCATCCGCTCAACCGCCAGACGAATAACATTCATCGTCCCCACCAAATTAATCTGAAGTACTTTATTAAATAAAGACAAAGGCATCGGACCCTTACGGCCGAGAACTTTCCCGGCATCGGGCACACCCGCGCAGTTGACGGCAACATTAATTTTTCCAAAACGTCCAACCGCCTGATCCATCACCCGTCGGATATCATCTTCGTTGGTCACATCACTTGGTATAAAAATAACGTTACTCCCGGCCTTGGAAGCCAGATGCTCTCCTTTCACCGTATCCACATCTACAATAACCACTTTTGCGTCCCGTGCCGCTAATTCCAGCACGGTCGCCTCCCCAAGTCCAGACGCCCCCCCTGTCACCAGCGCAACGATATCCTTTTGATTCATAGCTCCTCCTTCAGAAGCATTTGCGTAATAAATAGATTTTCAGACAGCCTCAGCCATATACAAAAAAGGCGAAATGCAGATGCCATGCAACACAGTTAAATGATCTCCCGGCCGATAATCATGTTTTGCACTTCCCGAACTCCCTCGTAAATGTCAATAATGTGAGCATCGCGTGCCAGCTTTGATATCTCATATTCTGTGGTAAAACCATATCCTCCGTGCAGGTGCAACCCCTCGTTTGCGCAAAATAACGCAGCTTCCGCACAGGTGTTTTTCGCCAGCGACGCATAGATGCCGGCATCTTTGGCTTTTTCCTGAATCTTGCAGCAGGCTTTTACAAGGGACAATTCAGCCAGTTCCACTTTTTTCCACATGGTCACCAGCATATCTCTTGCAACCGGCAGATCACAGATACGCTGACCGAATTGTCTGCGCTCGCGCGTGTAGTCCAGTGTGACATCCAGAGCCCGTCTGGCCAATCCCAAACCAATTGCGGCAACCATCGGACGTGCATAGTCCAGCACATCCATGATGTATTTAAAGCCAAAACGTCGATCTCCAATGATTTGTTCAGGAGATATTGTCACATCTTCAAAAGTGACGCTGGCCGTATTTGACAAACGCTGACCGAGCTTGTCCTCTGGTTTGTCGATCATGATTCGGCCGCCTTCCTTCAAATGAATTTCCCGCGGAGAATGTTCAATATCGGGAGAAGATGCAGACGTTACAGGATCAACCGGAATCACCACACAGGCCATGAAATTTCCGGTGGGCTTGCCGATTTTGCATAAAACGGTAAATTGCGATGCATAGGACGCATTGGTAATAAAACACTTGGAACCGTTTAAAAGATAAGTACCGTCGTCTTGTTTTGCCATAAAACTGCTCATCAGCGAGTTGTCTGAACCGGCACCCGGTTCGGTAAGACAAAACGATGCCAGAAGCGGCTTTTCGACAAAAGGTTTTAAATACTTTTCCTGCTGTTGGCGATTGCCGTGTTGACTGATGACGACATTCGCCAGATCGTTGCACATGGCCGATGTGGCGATGCCTGTATCGCCATAGGACAGAGCCGAAATAATCAGGGCCGAAGAAAATACATCGATTTCATACCCTTTGACCGATTCCGGAATGCACAAATTGAGTATGCCCGTTTCCCATGCCTTGTTGATCACCGGCCAGGGAAAACGATGAGCTTTTTCCATATCCAACAGATGCGGAGTGATTTCGTTTTTGACAAATTTGCGCACGGTTTCCAGATACATTATCTGATTTTCACTGAAACTTAAATCCATCTTGATTCCTCTATTTTTTCTGTACATCAAGCGGCGGTAAATTTTTTTTCCGCCGCCGCAAGACTGGTGATTGATTCGCAGGCTACGCCTATGGTTTTGAAGAAGTCACGCAACGGCCGTCCCGGACCGATTTCAAGCACTTGGACGGCGCGTGAAGCCAGCATCTGCATATTGTCGCGCCAACGTACAGCGTTGGAAATCTGACAAACCAGATTGTGGACCACATCTTCAACGGACTCCCGGTGAAAAGATCCGGTATAATTAGAGGTCACTCGGGAAGCTTTTTGTGCATCGAAAATTTCCCCGAAATCATTCAGGGTTTCGCTAAAGGGAATTTCAATTTTTTGCATAAAGCGGCTGTGAAAAGGAGCACTCACATTCAGCTGTACAAACCGGCAAGTTCTGGGTGCCTGATACAATGCCCTACAGCGGTTTTCCGCTTCGGGCATGGCAGCGGCTTCTCCGCTGATGACAATCTGACTGGCGGAATTGATGTTTGCAATATCGATAGGCAAATCCGATAGTGCCTGCTTCAACTCCTCCGGATCAATTCCTTCAGATATCACAGCCGCCATGGAACCAACACCAACCGGAACAGCATCCTGCATCAGTCTGCCCCTCATACGAACAATCTGCACCGCCGACACAAAAGGCATAACTCCGGCTGCGACCAGTGCCGTAAACTCTCCAAGCGAGTGACCGCCAAAAAAGTCTGCTTGAAATCCGTATCTCTCGGAAATCCCCCGCAGCATGGCTATCTCAGTAGTCACAATACAGGGTTGCGTGAATTCGGTCAGATTCAACCGTGCATCTTCCTCAAAACAAATCGAAGCGATATCCAGTCCCAGTGCATCGGCCGCCTCATCATAGGTTTGACGGCAAACCGGTATTTGATCGTAAAAATCTTTTCCCATTTTCTGCCGTTGGGCTCCCTGTCCCGGAAAAACAACCACTGTGCCTTTCATGTCCATCATCTTTGTTGCACCCCTTGAAAAACAAAAATTTATTTCCGCCATTGATAAGGCGGTGTTTTGTCCCAAGCCATGCCCTTCCATTTCCCGATCAACCCGCAACATGCTCCGAAATGAGCAAAACATAGCCTTGACATTACACTATTTCATGGTAGGAGGCTTCTAAAACGAAGCATGACGTAAGTCAATGAAAATTTCAGGCGTTTTGCATGAGATGATGGTGCTGGAAAGAAATTTTTATCATCGGAACACACTGGAGGTTGCACGCGATCTTTTGGGGAAAAAACTTGTCCGTCGATTCCATGAATCCGATCTCTCCGGAATGATTATCGAAACGGAGGCATATTGCGGGCAAGAAGATAGCGCTTGTCACGCACACCGGGGAAAAACCCAACGCAATGCGGTGATGTTCGGCCCCCCGGGATATTCGTATGTATATTTCACGTACGGGATGCATTATCTACTGAATCTGGTGACTGAAAATGAAGGAAATCCTTGCGCGGTTTTGATACGCGCCATTATTCCTCTCACAGGGATTGCTGAAATGGAGGCACGCCGCAAGCGTCGGGGAAAAAATCTCACCAACGGTCCTGCCAAATTATGCCAGGCTCTTGCCATTGACCGATCCTTCAATGGCTGGGATTTAACCACGGGCGTTCAATTATGGGTAGAAAACTGCCAAATCATCCCCGCGGATAAAATTTTAGCCACACCGAGAATTGGTATTGATTACGCCCGCAGGGAAGACCGTGAAGCTTTGTGGCGTTTTCTGATCAGCCCCGTTTAACGATCCGGACCGGCCGCTTGAATTATTTTTTGCTCTTCATGAAGTTCCAAAAGCAATTTCCAACCGGCCAGGAAAAAAGACGCCACTACCGGCCCCAGAACAAAACCGGAAAAACCAAACACCGCAATGCCGCCCAGCGTAGAGAGAAAAATCAACAGAGGATGCATCTGGATGTCCTGTCCCATTAGAATCGGACGCAGCAAATTATCCACGGAACTGATGACAACCGCACCGAAAACCAAGATGGTGATTCCCTGCCAGATGTGGCCCATTGCCAGCATCATAATGCCGGCGGGCACCCAAATAATCGCATTTCCAATCGCCGGAACAATGGAGAGGCCCACCATCAGAACCCCCCAAACCAGAGAACTTTCTATGCCGGTCATATAAAAAACCAAGCCACCCAACAATCCCTGAATGCCGCCGATGACCACTGTAAATTTCAGCGTGGCTTTGGATGTGGTCGAAAATTCATCAATGAAGGTTTTGATGTGACGCTCATCAACCGGCATATAACGGGAAAGCGTGTCGATCAAATCCTCCCCGTCTCGCAGGAAGTAAAACAGGCAATAAATCATCACTGCGAACTGAACGAAAAAAATCACCGTATTTCCTGTAAACGTGGACAGGTTCGATACCAGAAAATTCGTAACCGCTTTCAGAAGTTCGAGAGACTTATCCACCATAAATTGATGATCCATGTTGAAGCGGCCCAGAACCGGATGTTGTTCCAGGGAGTTAAAGAAACCGGTGAGGGTTCCCATCCAGGAACCACTGCTGGAATGAATGGAGTTGTAGATTTCCAGAGATTGACCGATCAATAGTCCGATAATCAGTCCAACGGGTAAAATCATGGTAACCAGAACCGCCCCCAAGGTCAGACCAGCACAGAGATTCCGGTTTTTAAATTTTCGACGCAGCCGGTCATTGAGGGGATCAAAGATGGCGGCCAGTAAAACCGCCCAGAAGATGGCAAAGAAAAAAGGCTTTAGAATATCGCCCAAGAGGAACGTTACCCACCCCAGAAGTAAAAAGAAAACCAGGATGGGAAAATCTGAAAACAGTTTGCGAAACATTGTCCGACTCCTTTATGCAATCATTGATTACACCAGCGGATGATAGCGATTTTTCCGCCGGTAGAAACGCAGCCGCCATTGTTGTCGAATCAGGGCGGATTTGACATGAATCACCCGATAGCTGTAACGGATATTCTTTCCCAGACGCCCCGGATACACCCCGGCATGAACATTGAGCTTTGCGCCGCTGGAGGCTACCTTACGAAGCAGATTAATTTCTCTGCCGACGACACATGCTCCGCCGTCTTTCACAGCATTCAGCATCGCAGGACCGGTTTTTTCGCAAGCCGCATACGTTACCACCCTGCCCATGTGGTAAAGAGAATGACCGTCGCTTCCCCCGGTGATAGCTTTTCGAAGTTGCAACCCTAAGAGCGCACACCGCAAATTCCAGCGATGGATATTTTCCGCATTGATGACTTCCACTCCGTCTACGGCTTCCAGCAGTCTTTCCTTGCGAAAATCGTCAAAATTCAGATTGCAGACACCGGTGTAAGCCACGCAGTAAGGATGTGGAAAAATGATCACGGAAGGAAATAGTTTTGCGCAATGAACGATTTCTTCCATACTTAATTTTGTCGAACTCATCACATCACGGCCCAGAAAGGGTTTAATATATTTCAGATAGAACTTCTTCAAATGGCTATGCTGATAAAAGTAAACCAGGATGTGCGACCCTTCGCGGGAAGTGATTTCAATGCCCGGAATGCTTGCCACATCACGGTACTGTTCCATCTCCAGCGCGCCCTGGATGTCATTATGGTCTGTAATGGCCACACCAATTCCCAAAACGCGTGCCCGGGCCGCAATGGCGCGAACCGTGTTGCGGCCGTCCGTGTAACGGGTATGAAAATGCATGTCAAAAACAGCATATTTTTCTCCCAAACGCGCCAGATCGGGTTTTTCAAAAAATATTTTGCCTCTTTCTGCATCCATCATTTTGTCCTGACTGTTTTCATGGACTCCGTCACTTCATTCAACACAGCCTTTATCCCGTATCTACCACAAATATCCAGCGTGACACAGACATTTATTTGCCTGACCTGCCCCGCCTGTGATATGATCAAAAGTATCATGGAAACTGTTTTGAAAAATGATTTAACCCAATTTTTAAAAGCCCTGAATTTTTCAGCAGAAAAACATCGCCATCAGCGACGAAAAGACTCGTCCGCCTCACCCTACATTAATCACCCGATCGAAGTTGCCAATGTTTTATGGACCATCGGAGAAGTTTGTGATGAAACAGCTATCATTGCCGCTCTTCTTCACGATACCCTTGAAGACACGGACGCCACCGCGGAGGACATTTGCTCCCATTTCGGTGAAGAAGTTAAGGCGTTAGTGCTGGAGGTCAGTGATGATAAAAACCTTCCCAAACAGGAAAGGAAGCAAAACCAGATTCTTCACTCATCACACCTGTCCCAGCGCGCCAAGCAGATTAAGCTGGCCGATAAAATCTGCAATGTTCATGATATTGCTTTT
The DNA here is from genome assembly GCA_035416785.1 of Smithellaceae bacterium. Classification (GTDB taxonomy): domain Bacteria; phylum Desulfobacterota; class Syntrophia; order Syntrophales; family Smithellaceae; genus UBA8904. The sequence goes on from DAOLNX010000027.1 coordinate 29,675, forward strand.
GCTCCACCGGGAAACTGGCCTCTTCAGAGAAGGACTGAATATCTGCAATGGGCACAGGCAGTTGTTCATGGTCTGCGAGGCACCAATCAACAGTTGGAAGCATATTTCGATGAGACACTGATCAAAGCACGACAAAAGCTTGTCGACGAGCAGGAATCATCGATGCACTATTCCGCCGTCAACCCCTCAACTTTGTAATTGAACTCATAGTTCAGCGCACCACTCCATACGGTATCGAAAATACCTTTGTAGCGTGTACCGTAAACAGGTCCGACGGGTTTGCCATAGGTGTAAAACCAGTTGATAATCGGCTGTCCGGAAAAACCAAGGGCGATCCAGTAAGCACCCGGATTCAAAACCGGTTCCTCATGATTCTTGAATTTGAAGGTTTCCCAACGGTATCCCGGTCGGGTAGAAATGCTTTCAACACTGATCATTTGCGTTGTGCCTAAGGGTTCACCGGGCTGACCGTCGGCATCCTTGAAAATATCCACCCAAAGTTCACCGTCACCGCCGAAATTATGCAAAGCCAAGGCAACTTTCTGAAGCTTTACTGGCTTGGATAGTTCCACAACCTGAGCGTATTGTGTAGCTTTGGTCGTTACATACTCGGAGGTTTCTACAAGAAAATTACGGGACATTTCAAATGTTCCCTTTCCCTTGTCCTTGGTTTCGCGGGGAAAGGCAAAATCAATATTTTCCGGAAATTCCAAATTACCATAAACAAAGGGTTTGTTGAAGCGCAATGGCTTTGGCGGTTTTGGCGGTTCAGGTTTCGGTGCCGGCAACTCTGGCGGTGGCAGAGGGGGTACCGGAACGGGAGGTGGAGGTTCCGGTGTCGGCAAAGGAGCAGGGGGAACCGAAATCGGAGGAAGAGGCTCCGGTTCCGGCGCCGGTACGGGCGGTTTGGGAGCCGGTGTAGGTTCGGGAGAAGGCGGTTCAACCGCCAACTGAGCCAGAACATTGGGTCCCAAAAGCAGATTCTTCGGACCGTAGTTCTGGCGTTGTGCTGATACCTTTATGGAATCGTTAAGAAATTTGGCATCAATCGTTTCTTGCAGCGTTGGTTTGGTACGCGCTCCGGGAGACTGCGCCCAGCGGACCAAACCGTCATTCTTGGTTTCATTATTGTCGACACCCACTTCGATCCGCACGAAACGGTTGGAAATAAAAAACTGCATATTCTGGGGATCATAGGGAACCCAGCCCAGATCCGGAAACCATACTTCTACCCAAGAATGTCTGCCTTGCCCCATTTTGAAAGTTAATGTTCCCTTCACCCAGGTCACATCAAATGGCTGATTCATTGTCACACCGTTTACAATGCGCACCGGTACGCCTACACTGCGCAATAGGGCCGCTGTCAAATGGGAATAGTTCTGACAATTGCCCTTGCCGGTCCGGAGGGAATAAAGAGCATCGTATTGCGCTGGGGGATTGACATACCGGACATGGTCAACAACATAGCTTACAATTTTCTGGACGGCATCAAACTGTGTTTTCGCACCACTGGTCAATTTTCCGGCCAGTTCCGTAATCGCCGGATCATCGGTCTGGACCTGTTCGGAGGATTGTAGATAAACTTTCAGTTTTTTTGATACATTGGCAACGGGAAACGGCGCCTGAGATTCAATAGCCGTGAGGCCTGTGCTGGTTTGAGCATCAAAAGACACGACGGCGTCAACAATGGGTGGAACACTTGTCCAAGTTGCCAAAATGGTTTTATTGCCTCGTTCATCTGTTGTTGTTTTCTTATCCTGGGGCTGAGGCGAAAAGGAAATATCAAAATTGGTAATTTTCTGTTTGTAGGTAGGAGATTCAAAGCTTTCCGGCACGACAAAGCTCAGGAGCAGTTTTTTCATCGATTCTCCAGCTTTGATTTGATGCTGCAGCTCATAGCGAATCGTGGAAACCATATCGCCTTTGACGGTAAAATTTTCAGAAAAAGCCGGCGTCGTAATCAGGATCAGAACCAGAATTAATGCAGCTTTGAGGCTTTTCATCATGACACGTCTCCCTCTTTTGTATTTTTCGAAAATCATAATCGAGACAAGCCCTGAAAGTCAACAGAAACAATTTCCACATTTTATGAATAAATCGGAAGCCTTAAGCAATCCGGGCAAAATT
>DAOLNX010000028.1:0-31581 GCA_035416785.1 Smithellaceae bacterium
TGATGTTCCCCACACACGTGGGGATGAACCGACTTTTTAGTTTTGATTCTTGTGGATTCCCATATGTTCCCCACACACGTGGGGATGAACCGGGAAGGTAACAGTCCTGAACATTTCGGGAAATGCCACCACTCCGTCACGCCGGGCGTTTGTGGAAAACAATATACCGGAAGCCGAAACCTGGAAGTTCCGCAGAGCAAGCATGTCATATCCGCTCCGCTCTTGGAAAAAATCCTCCTTTCTGCATGGCTGACGCAGCAGAAAAGCGAAACGGGCCAGATCAGACTGGAAAAACGCTATATACCTTTATGGAACGCATCGGGAAAATTGGGTCGGCAACTATGCTTCCTTTGAGGTTGTCGATGGGGTATCTCAGGAAATGACCGCATTCATACCAATGAGCGGCGGAAAGCCGCTGAGGCATATGTGGATGCGCAACAAATCTGACTGCTGTTTTACCAGCAAGGACGATGACCGGAATGGCTCACAAACCGTATCGTTTGAGCAGTCAGGTAAGGTGCCCCCTCTTTCTCAAACGCTCCTCCTGGAAAAAAACCATAAAGCCGATAGATTTGTAAGCGAATGATAATATGCAGATTACCTTCAATAACAAAGCGGGGATTATTCCACGAACAATCCTCCAGGCAGCACGATTGGGAATCGCCCCCAACATAAAAGTCAATCAGGTGATTTCCGATCTCACGGCCCGCGTGCGAAATCTTACGCCGTTCACACGGGAGATCGGCGAGAGCAATGTGTGAGTATTGGTGTGCCTTGAAGTTTTTTCATTACTTCCCTAACATCAAGAAAAACAGGGGGCTAACCGATGAATCAGTTAACCCCTTGTTTTTATTATGGTGCCGAAGACTGGACTCGAACCAGCACGGACGTGGCCCACTACCCCCTCAAGATAGCGTGTCTACCAATTCCACCACTTCGGCATTTTTAACCCTGTCAATTTCCGCATTTTTATTTCCGATATTCAAGCACAAACCGGAAAATGGTGCGGATATAAAAAGAACAAATCCTACTTTGCCAAAGGCGCGCCTGGCGTAGCACCCTTTGTAGTCACAGGCGCTTGCACTGGCGCGTTCGCGTTCGACTTCGACTGCCCCGGAGACGGAACGGGCGCAACCGGACTTTTGGCAGGAACCGTCATAGGTACTTTTACAGGCACAGCCGGAGCCTTTGCCGGTGTAGTTGCAGGCAAAGAAGGCTGAAGCGGTTGAACCGGCTGAGTCGCGGACGGAAGAACCGGCTTAGGAACTGCTGGAACTTTTTGCTTGTCCGCGGGAACGGAAACATTATCCATAACTCCGGAGCCGGTTGTTCTCCGCGAAGATGTATAAGTCAGCGTAATGGACGTCAGCATAAAAATTATGGCAACAGCCGCCGTCATCTTGCCCAGGAATGTGCCTGCGCCGCTGGAACCGAAAACGGTTTGGCTGGAACCACCGAATGCCGCCCCCATGTTTGCGCCCTTGCCTGCCTGGAGCAATACGATTAAAATCAAGGTGATGCAGGCTATTATGTGAATAATCGTTAAAAATGTGGTCATCTTTGTATCCTTTGCCTATGCCCGTTTTCGCCTCTTTGCCTTTGGAGGCGCCCATCGCTTTTCCGACACGAAAACAAACAAAATAAGTTAATTATATCAAGAGCTTAAACAAATAAACCACTCGCGGCGCTCTTTTAAAATTGGGGCATCATAGCGAAACGATGAATAATCGTCAACTATTTTCTTTGCGCAGATCTTCTCTCATCCGGTTGGACAGGAAATACCATCTCTGCACGCCGTTTTCCAGCCGGTAATAATGGATCATGTAGGCAATCGTCAGGACCAAAAGCAAAACCGCCAAAAGGATACAGGGAATAAGAAAATGAATCAGCATGAAACCGAAAGCGAGAAAAAAGAACAGGCAGACGAACATCATGGTGATGAGATGGACCAGCCTTTCATGCTGCATCCATGAAATCTGCTTGTCATGGTCCGCAAGAAGCTTGCATAGCTTTTTTCGATCCGGATGGGATTCCAAAAGCTTCAGGACAGAGCGCTCATGCTCTTGCATATAGCGGATCATATCCATCAAGCCTTTAATTCTACTATCAAATATTTCTTTTTTCCCTTGCGGATACGCACCTCGGCCTCCCCCGCAAAATCCTCTTCCGACAGCTTTTCATCCACGGATTTGATCTGCCGATCCCGGACATAAATGCCGCCCTGCTCAATCAGGCGTTTTGCTTCCGACATGGATTGGGTCAGGTGGGCTTTTGCGCAAATCGAAGAAATCAACAAACCCGCATCCATATCTTTCTTTCCGATCACATAACGAGGAATGGCGGATGTGTCCGCCTGCGGCGCTTCCCGGGGAATGTCACTGGTAGCAAACAAATCCGGATCGGCCGGACGGGCAGAAAAAGCTTCCATCGAAGCACGCCATGCGGCCTTGGCCGCTTCAGCGCCGTGGGTGACTTTGGTCGCCTCGTATGCCAGCACGGTTTTCGCCATATTCAGGCGGGCGTCGGCCAGCGTCTGGACAACGGCAATTTCTTCCAGAGGCAGATAGGTGAAAAGTTTTAGAAACCTTTCCACATCCGCATCGTCGCAATTCACCCAGTACTGGTAATACTCATAAGGCGGAGTCAGGGATCCATCCAGCCATACGGTCCCTTTTTCCGTTTTCCCCATTTTCTGCCCCAGCGATGTGGTAATCAACGGAAAGGTAATCGCCTGTGCGTCTTTGCCTTCTACTTTACGAATTAATTCCGTTCCGGCCAGCATATTGCCCCACTGGTCGTTTCCGCCCATTTGCAGCTCGCAGCCGTAATTCTGAAACAGATAAAGAAAATCATATCCTTGTAAAAGCATGTAGTTGAATTCAATAAAATTCAGCCCTTTTTCCAGACGGATTTTATAGCTTTCCGCCGCCAGCATCCGGTTGACGCTGAAGTGCCGCCCGATGTCGCGTAGAAATTCGATGTAGTTGATTTTGGTCAGCCATTCGGCGTTATTCAAAAGAAGCGCCCGGTCGTCGGAAAAGTCAAGATAACGGGAAAGCTGCCTGCCCAGACATCGGGCATTGAAATCAATCTGCTCGCGGGTCAGCACCTGGCGCATTTCCGTCTTGCCACTGGGGTCTCCGATCAGTCCCGTGCCGCCGCCGACCAGCGCAATCGGCCGATGACCGTTTTTCTGCATGTGCGCCAGTGCCATAATCGGCACCAAACTTCCGATATGCAGGCTCGCGGCGGTGGGATCAAAACCGATATAGCAGGTCACCGGCCCCCTGGCAAAAAGGCCGGCAAGCAGAGAGTCATCCGTCATCTGTTCCACAAACCCTCTTTCCTTTAATACTTCATAAGCGGTCTTCATCCTGCGCCTCCGGTTATTCCTTTAATTTTAAACTAATCCTTTCAATGGACCTGGCCCGGCCGCTTTCGGCGTCCACATCCAGAATGACGCCCTGCAAACGGACATCATTTTTAGCCACATCAAATTTATTGGGCATCTGTGTTAAAAACTTTTCAATGACAATGTCCTTTTTGATTCCAATGACGGAATCGAAAGGACCGGTCATTCCGGCATCACTGATATAGGCTGTTCCGCCCGGCAGAACTTCGTTGTCGGCTGTCTGCACATGGGTGTGCGTGCCCAGCACAGCCGATGCCTGTCCGTCCAGATACCAAGCCAGCGCTTTCTTTTCGGAAGTGGCCTCTGCATGAATATCCACAATAATAACATTGGTTTTCGTTTTCAATCGGGCGATGGCCTCTTTGGCGGCGATAAATGGGCAATCCATCGGCTGCATAAAAATGCGGCCGGCAAGGTTCAGCACCCCCACATAATCGCCTCCCGGGGTTGGCATCAGCACGGATCCTCTGCCGGGCGCGGTGGCGGGATAATTGGCAGGACGAATCAGTGTTTCATAATCATCAATAAATTCAAGAACTTCTTTTTTATCCCAAATATGGTTGCCAGATGTCAGAATATCAATACGCGCTTCATACAATTCTTCCACCACATCCCTCGTAACGCCAAACCCGGAGGCAGCATTTTCGCAATTGGCGATGACCAGATCCACCTCATGGCCCGTGACAATGGACGGTAACAGTTCTTTCACCGCCCGGCGTCCCGGTTTGCCGATAATATCCCCGATGAATAATATTTTCATGTTGACTTCATTTCCTGCATTTACTTGGCAAAATTGGAAACACGCGTTTCACGAATCACGGTTACCTTGATCTGGCCCGGATAAGTCAGTTCATTTTCAATCTTCTTGATGATATCGTTGCATAAAAGCACCGCATCGTTGTCCGATATTTTTTCGTTTTCCACCATGATGCGGATTTCGCGCCCGGCCTGAATGGCAAAGCATTTGTCCACACCGTTGAAGGAATGTGCGATCTTTTCCAACTCTTCCAAGCGCTGCACATAAGATTCCAGCATCTCGCGGCGAGCGCCAGGTCTGGCCGCAGACAAGGTGTCGGCCGCCTGGACCAGAACGCCCAAAAGCGTATTGTTACGCCCGTCATCGTGGTGGGTGGCAATCGCCTGGACAATGCGCGGATTCTCGCCGAACCGTTTGGCAAAATCGGCGCCAATGGCCGCATGCGTGCCTTCAATCTTATGATCCACCGCCTTGCCGATGTCGTGCAGAAGTCCCGCCCGTTTGGCCTCCTTGATATTCATCTTCAGCTCGGCGGCCATCAGTCCGGTCAGATAAGCCACATCGATCGAATGCTGCAAAACGTTTTGGGAATAGCTGGTGCGGTATCGTAAGGCTCCAAGCATATTGAGAATTTCCGGATGGATATCATGAACGCCGCAGTCAAAAGACGCTTTTTCTCCGGTTTCCCGGATAATCTGCTCCACTTCTTTTTCCACTTTTTTCACGATGTCTTCAATACGGCCGGGATGAATCCGTCCGTCCTGAATCAGGCGCTCCAGCGATATCCGGGCAACTTCTCGTCGCACCGGATCAAAACTGGACAAGACCACGGCTTCCGGCGTGTCGTCAACAATCAAATCAATGCCGGTGGCCGCTTCAATCGCCCGGATATTACGCCCTTCCCGGCCGATGATACGGCCCTTCATCTCCTCGCTGGGCAGGTTGACCACAGAAACCGTATGCTCCGCCACATAATCGCCGGCATACCTTTGAATGGCATAAGCAATCACTTCCCGCGCCTTCCGATCTGCGGTAAGTTTGGCCTCCTCTTCCGTCTTGCGCACCATAGCGGCCGCGTCGCGCCTGGCTTCCGCTTCCATCGACGAAATCAGAATGTTTTTGGCATCTTCCGGCGTAATCCCTGCAATTTTCTGCAGTTTTTCCTTTTGTTCCTCCACCAGGGCATCGGCTTTACGGTTTTTCTCTTCGATGGCCTTTTCTTTCTGGTTCAAACTTTTCTCACGCCCCTCGATTCCAGATTCTTTTTGGGACAAAACATCCATGCGTTTGTCCACATTTTCTTCTTTGCTGCGAATGCGCCGCTCCAAAGCCTCCAGTTCGCTTTTGATTTCCTTGGTTTCCTGATCAAAATCCGCCTTCATTTTCAGCAGATTTTCCTTGACCTGTAAAATGGACTCTTTCTTGATGGTTTCCGCTTCTTTTTTTGATTCCTCGACAATCCGCGCCGCCAGACTTTCCGATGCCTTCACCTTTTTGTCCGCGAAAATCTGTTTCAGAATAAAACCGCCGACGCCTCCCGCCAAAACCGCCACTGCTATCAACAGGACATTAACACTTCCATCAAACATTGTTTCCTCCTCCTTTCTGCTCCTGAAAACGACTTCCTCCTGAAAAAACGGTTCATTCAGAAATCCTCGCCAGGATTATATTTTCACCTTCCGACTGTCTGCCGGACATTCCGGCCTGCCGAAGGATTCTTAATTATTCGGGATTTACGATGATGGAAAGGAATGTCCACGGAAAAAAACAGACAGGTAAAAAAACCCCCGCCTATGCCGTGTAATCACGATTTTGAACCTTTAAATAAGTGGGCGCCCGGTGTTGTTTGTTTCAGGCTTTCTGCCATCCGCAGGGCGGAATAAAGCGGACATGCGCACCACAAACAAGATATAGGCCCCAGGTTCAAAGTGTTGGCTCAAAAACAAATGACAATCACGTACATCGCAGGGGTAAACCATTTTTCATTCAACTTGCGTTTTCGATTAACTGAATCAATTTTTCGGACCGATGCGAAAGTTGCTCACAGAGGTCCTGATTAACTCCCTTTAGTTTAAAAAAATCTTCTGTAATGTTCAAAGCCGCCAGAATCGCCACATCCAATGTCCTCAATCCGCTTCCGGATCGGGCAACGTCCTCCATTTTTTCATTTACAAACCGAACGACATTGGCCACTTGTTCACTTTCCGCATCACTTAAAACCGCAAGTTCCTGTCCTAAAATTGTTATATCGTATCTCTTTTTCAAAATATCCGCCCTGAAAAGCTTATTTTCCTACTTCTATATCGGCAAGCAAATCAAGCAGGTTATCCACCCTTGCGCGCACGCTGTTCCTTTCCTCATCTAATGCATTTATTTTGCTTTTTAAATCTTCTGTCTCCGATTCTTTATTTTTTAGCGCTTCCTCCAATACTGAAATCTGTTTTTTCAAAAAACCCTGTTCGCTGACAATATGTTTAATCTTATCTTCAAGTTCTGTAAATTTTCCTATTTCCATTTCTTTTTTGTCCTTTTCGTAAAATGAGCCGCAAGAAATTATGTAGTAAACTTGGCCTCATTTATGCCAATTCCTGCCTGAAAAGTCAAGGAGTTATTTCAGTTGGTCCCTTGAAGCAAACCTGAAAAATAGCGGTCCAGCTCTGCAAACATTCCGTCTCTGTCTGTCATCTTTCCCAAAACTTCTCTCAGCCGTCCCGAACCCGGTAATCCCCGAGTATACCAAAGCAGATGTTTCCGAAAAGAACGGATGGCGGCTTTCTCACCGAGATAACGCCTTTCCATGTCCCAGTGTTTTTGAATCACCGAATGACGTTCGGCGGGAAATGGCGGTCCCATCTGCGGCCATCCCGCGTTTAAACGGTTAATCTCTTGAAAGATCCAAGGGTTGCCCAAAGCTCCCCTGCCCACCATCACCGCGTCGCAGCCGGTTTGCGCAAGCAGATTCAGGGCGTCTTGCGGCTTCCAAATGTCGCCATTTGCGATAACCGGAATTTTCACGGCGCTTTTCACTTTGGCCATCATCTCAGGGTCGGCCTTCCCGGAAAAGCCCTGATCCGCCGTCCGGCCGTGGATAATGATTGCGTATGCTCCTGATTCCTCAGCTATTTTTGCGATTTCTGCAGCATGGCGGGAACCGGCGCTCCACCCGGCACGCATCTTTACCGTCACCGGCGTTTTGACGGCTTTCACCACGGCGTAAATGATACGGCCCGCCAGAACCGGATCTTTCATCAGCCTGGCGCCCGCGCCGGTCTGAACCACCTTTTTCACCGGACAGCCCATGTTAATATCAATAAGGTCGGGATGGCCGGACTCAACCAACATGGCCGCCCTCGCCATCACTTCCGGGTCCGCCCCGAACAACTGTACCCCCAGCGGCTTGTCCTCCGGGCATGTATTTAAATACTCGATTGTTTTTGATGACTGCCGGATCAAACCATTGGCGCTGATCATTTCCGTAAAGCACAAAGGACATCCAAAAAAGCGAGCCACAAGACGAAACGGCAGGTTCGAAATGCCGGCCAGCGGCGCAAGCACAGCCTTCCCCTGAAAAGCGGAAATCAAACCGGACACAGTTCTAACATCCTCACCACCCACCTATCGCCCATCGCCCATCACCCATTGCCCATTGCCTATCGCCCATCGCCTATCCCCCAGACACTCCGCTGCCTTCGCCAATTCTTCCAGGGTATTGATGCCCATCACTTCATAGTAATCCTCCGTGAGACAGGCGTGAACCTTTTTGCCGTCCTCGCGGGCTATTTCCACAATATCCGTCAGATAATATTCTTTTTGCTGATTGTCGTTTTTCACCCGGGACAATGCATCAAACAAAAAGTGCGTATCCACGCAATAAATTCCCGTATTGATTTCAAGAATTTGCCTTTGTGCTTCGGTGGCATCCTTATGCTCGACAATTTTGAGAACCTCTCCCCGGTCATTTTTCACAATACGGCCATAGGCATGCGGTCCGGGAGGCTCGGTGGTCAGTACCGTAACATCGGCCTGTGCCTTCAGATGATGTTCAATCAGGGAACGGATCGTTTCCGGCTTCAAAAGAGGCACATCGCCGCAGAGAATCACTGTCATCCCCGGATAATCCTTCAAAACGGCGCCTGCCTGCATTACCGCATGTCCCGTGCCAAGCTGCGGCTTTTGTTCAACAAAAACCAAATCAGAGCCACCAAACGCTTCCTGAACTTTTTCGGATTGATGACCAACAATCACCACAATCTTCGAGGCGCCCGCCGCGCGCGCCGCTTCCAGCGAATAGTGCAAGAGCGGTTTTCCGCAAAGAACGTGCAGCACCTTGGCCATTTCCGATTTCATGCGGGTGCCCTTCCCCGCCGCCAAAACCAGGGCACAGAATTCCTTTGTTTCCATATGCAGATTCCCCTTATTTTTTCTTTTCCGTCAATTCCACAGGCTGCGGCACAATCACCAGCGCCTCCCGAACCGATTTCTGATCGGCATTTTCAATCACAAAAACAACATCTTCATATTCAAATATCTCTCTCCGGACGGGAATTCTTCCAGCCAGGTGCGCCAAAAACCCTCCGATGGTTTCATAATGCCCCTCCGGCAGCGTTACAGACAATGTCTGATTCAAATCTTCAATTTTCATCCGACCGTTGACCAAATACCGTCCGGGCGACACCTTCTTGAAAAGTTTTTCTCCTTTATTGTAGGCCTCGTCGATACTGCCGACAATCTCCTCGCCGATGTCTTCCATCGTCACAATGCCGACTGCGCCTCCGTATTCATCCACCACCACGGCCATATGTTCCCGTTTTCTTTGCAGATCCATAAAAAGAGGGCCCGCTTTTTTTGTTTCTGGCACGTAATAGACATCCGTCCGCATGCAATCGCCCACCATGCTTTGAACCTTGTCGTGCATCTGCTTTTGCCGGATTAACGCGCCCAGCAGGTCAAAATAATGCAGCATGCCCACAATATTGTAAACCGTTTCCGCATATACCGGAATTCTCATATATTTTTTTGCAGCAACCACACGGGCCGCCTCTTCAATCGGCATATTTTGCGGCAGCAAAGTCAAAGCGGAAACAGGAACCATGATCTTTTCCGCCGTCAGTTCGGAAAAATCAAAAACCCGGCTGACCATTTCTTTTTCCTTTGCCAGAATATCGCCTCCTTCTGTTTTTTCACCCAGAAGATATTTCAGTCCTTCCTTCGTAATATAAGGAGATTGATCCGTTTTTTCGTCAAAAGATATATTGACCGCCCCTCTGGACACTACCGCGACAAACCAGGCCAAAGGATAAAAAACATACGAAGAAAGGCGAATGAAATGTGCAACTCGGACAGCCATATATTCCGGATAATGCTGAAAAATGCTGCGCACCAAAATAATGCCGAACAGAGCAAACGGCATAATAACAAAAGCGATCCGCTCACCGTTTTGAGAACCGAAATATTGGATCAACAGCCCCGTACCCAGCGTGGAAGCGATAATAATTGCCAGGTTCGTGCCAATCAGCGCCGTCGAGATGAACCATTCGGGATTTTCCTTCAGCTTCAGCGCCTGCCTGGCCCCCAAAGATCCCTTTCCCGCAAGGTACTTAATTTTATTGATATCTGCCGAAAAAAGAGCCACCTCGCCGCCGGAATACAGCGCCTCCAGCGCCACGCAAATCAAAATCAGGGCCAGAACCAGATACAGACTCATGCTTTATCCTCCGGTCCAGTTTGCGCCCCTTTGTCAATCCTGATCTTCAGAATCCGGGTTCTTCCCACGTTTTCAACACGGAAGAATAAGTCCTCATAGGTGATGGTTTCTCCACGCTCCGGCAACTTTCCAAAAAGATGCAGGACAAAACCGCCGATGGTGTCAAATTCGTCTTGCGGAAGCGCGGCGTCGAGTAATTCATTCGCCTGCTCCAGCGACATCCTGCCGGACACCATCATCGAGTTTTCGTTTAAAATGTCACACTCGCAATTGGCCGCTGGATCATCATCTCCATAGGCTTCTTCAAACAGATGCTCCAGAATATCATCCAGCGTCACCAGGCCGGAAACACCTCCGTATTCATCCACCACAACCGCAATTTGAAGAGATTGCTCCTGGAAATCATGAAGCAGCCCGTTGATGGTCTTGCTTTCCGGAATAAAATACGGCCGGGTCAGCATTTTTTCAAAAAACACAGGCGTTTCGTCATGAAGCGCGGACTGGAGCAAATCCCGCGAAAACAAAATGCCAATAATATCATCGCGGTCCTCCCGGTAAACGGGAATACGCTCGTATCGTTTGCCGACCACCTCGCGCATAATCTCCTCTACCGGCATATCCAGAGAAAGACAAAACATATCCACCCGCGGAATCATAATATCCGTCACCGGCCGGTCGCCGGATTCAAAAATCGTAGTAATCAGTTCCCTTTGCGATTCATCCACAACCCCTTCCCTACTTCCCGCATCGATCAGGTGCTTAAACTCATCTTCCATCACAACATCCACACTATGGGTCTTGCGCTGATCCATGCGTTTGATAATCAGGCCGGGGGCTTTTTCCAGCGCATTGACAATCGGAGACTCCAGACGGGAAATCAAAAGCAGCAAAGGCGACACAGCCGATGAGATTTGCATGGGATACGTAACGCCAAATGTTTTGGGAATCGCTTCTCCGGCCAGAAAAAGCACAAGTGACGTCACAACAATGGAAATCCACTGGCCACTTGCGCCAAACAAACCGATGAAGAGAGACGCGGCCAGAATGGAAATGCTGATATTGACCGCTTCATTGCTGGTGACAATCGTAATCAAAAGTCGCCGGGGATTGGAAAGCAGCTTGACCACCGATTGAAAAAAGGGGTAATTGTCCGACTTCATCTTGTGCAGATGCAAATCAGACAGAGAAAGCAGCGCCGCCTCCGCCGAGGAAAAAAAACCAGAAAAAGCAAAAAGAATCAGCAAAACAATAATTTCAGAACTCAAACAACATTCCTTCAGACCGATAGTGTCGCGCATTCTCTATCAGATTCTCCTGAAAAAAGAAACAGCGCTTTCCGGATGCCCAAAATCCAGGCGGAAATGCAATCGAGACAATCATTCAATCATCATTTGTCAGTTGCAATGTCCCATCTCTCCAGCCGATGAAGGCAGGGTCTGGAGCGTTGTGTGGGCAATCCCGTATTTGTGGGCCAGCATTTCCTGAATGGTGTGAATCATCTCTTCGTGATTGGAAGATGCTTCCCCTGACTTCAGATGGGCGGAAAGGAGTTTCTGGTTGGCGCCGGTCTGCCAAGTCTGCAGATCGTTGACCTCTGTCACGGCGGGAATCGCCAGTAGGTCGTTTTTGACCGAAATAAAATCAATGTCCTCCGGCACGGCATCCATCAACGAATTGACGGTCTGCCGAATAATCTTGTTTCAGCGATGCCGGTTTTTCATGATCATGCTTGTGATTGTGTTCCAAAATGATGTACTTTTCCGGCGGCGTTTGACCGAATCCGGCATGGTTTTCATCCCATTAACCACCCGTAACCCATGCCGGCAATCGTTGAAAGGAGTACCACAATCGAGCAGTAAACGGCGGTTTTCTTCACGCCCATGATGCTGCTGATGGTAATCATACTGGGAAGAGACAGAGCGGGTCCGGCAAGCAGTAGCGCCAGCGCCGGTCCCTGGCCCATGCCGGAACCGATCAGCCCCTGCAAGATCGGCACTTCGGTCAGCGTAGCAAAATACATGAGCGCACCGACAATGGAGGCAAAGAAATTAGCCGCAAGCGAATTGCCGCCAACCAGCATTTGAATATACTGCTCCGGAATCAACGCCTGATGGCCAGGACGCCCCAGAAGAAATCCCGCGACCAGCACACCGCCCAGCAAAAGCGGCAGAATCTGCTTGGCAAACCCCCAGGTAGACTCGACCCATCCCTTGAGTTCTTCTTTGACAAACCATACCTTCAACATCACGGCCAAAACCATCAATAGCAGAGCAACCAGATACCATTTCGCGTTGAAAATCATTTGCCAGAGTGCCCCGTCATCGGCTGTCGGCTTGGCAAATGATGCGAAAACCAGAATCAGCACCATCGTCAGCATATAAAGCGCATCTTGCCACAGCGCCCTGGCCCTTCCATCCTCTTCCGGTAAAAAGATCTCGCCAGTCTCGCGATTGGCGTCATCTTTACGAAAGATAAAGGCCATCAAAAGCCCGGTAACAATAGCAAAGATAATAGCGCCGACGGCGCGGGCAAGACCCATCTGCCAGCCCAGAATTCTTGCAGTCAGGATGATTGCCAGCACATTAATGGCAGGGCCGGAATAAAGAAAAGCCGTTGCCGGGCCGATCCCCGCGCCGCGGGAATAAATGCCCGCAAACAAGGGCAGCACCGTGCAGGAACAAACGGCCAGCACCGTACCCGATACGGAAGCAACCGAATACGACAGAATCTTATTGGCAGTCGCGCCGAAATATTTGAGCACCGCCGCCTGCGAAACAAAAACACTGATGGCCCCGGCAATGAAAAAAGCTGGAATCAGACAAGTGAGCACATGCTGCTGTGCATATTCCTGAAGCATCATAAAAGCTTCCAGGCCGGACTGCCGGATGAGCACGGAATCCCATGGAATAAAATAAGCCCCCAGAAATATTGCAATAATCCATAAAAACTTTTGCCACTCTTTCATAAAGTAATTTATCTCCCAATAATGATTGTTCAGTGTCTCTTCCCGAGAGACGCTTCATACAGATCAGGTTCCGCCAAATAAGGGTATGCCGCCGCGAAGCGAAACCTCTCCTTGAAATCCGACCGTGACCTTATCGCCTTCGACAATCACCGGGACCTGACGCTTTCCACCGGAAAGCAAAAGCATTTTGTTGAGACTTTCCGGGTCTTCATCGACATCGATAAAATGAGCCCGATCACCGTAAGCCTCCCGCGCCTGAATGCAGAATGGACAGGTCTTGGTGCCGTAAATGATGATTTTTTGTTCCATTATCTTTTCCTCCCGCTGATCAATTATGTTTTCCGGTTGCGTCATCCAGCCACTGACGGATTTTTTTCTTTTCCGGTGTGGTTCCCACCGAAACAACTTTTTTATTGATGATCAGTGCAGGCGCGCCCATTACGCCGTATTTGCCTATTTCACGCAGATCGGTCACATGGATCAACTCGCCGGGCATATTCATTTGAGCCATCACATCCCGGACATCCGCCTCCAGCCGACTGCACTGGGCGCATCCCGGGCCTAAAATCAACACTTCCAGCCCTTCGAGTTTTTCTTCCTCAACCGGTTGTCCGAGAAAGACGCGAAACTCCCGAACAAGCGCTTTGGCATAGTGTTCACGGGCACTGGCCGGAATGTAATTCTTTTTCCCCAGCCTTTTGACCATTTCTGCGCCGATTTCTTCATATGATTTTCCGGCGTAATCAGACGCCATAGCTGCAATCACACTTTTCAGGCCGACGATGCCGACCAGATAACCTTTGACGCGTATTTGCGTAATTTCATTTTCGTTCATGCTTTTTTCTTCCGGATTTCAAGACACCGGTTTGCTTCAGCAGCCGCCACAGCCTTCGCCTGCCTCCAGATTTGAGGTCAGCTTAAAACCTCCGCCTCTCGCGGACTCGATAAAATCAACATGGATCGGTTTTACTTCTTCAAACAATGTCTTATCAATAATAAAATTTACACCCCGATCAGTGAACACCACATCTTCTTCCTGTGACTCATCCAGAGCCATGCCCAACGTGGCCGCCTCAACCGGCCTGCGTCATAATTCCGATAGACTGCCGTCCTTTTTGATTTTCCAGAAACGTTTTGATCACTTCACTTGCTTTTTCCGTGACTTCAAACATTATTGCACCTCTCATGTTTAGCCCTAAATTGAATTTGTTTTTCGAATCATCCATTTTCCATCCTTGCCCCTCATCGAGAGACCTTATTTCACCGCTCAGGTGCCGCCGAAAAGCGGAATACCGCCGCTCAGGAAACCATCGCCCTGAAAACCAACAGTTATCTTCGATTCTTCAACAATCACCGGCACCTGTTCCTTGCCGCCGGTGAGAGCCAGCATTTCTTCGAGCCTTACCGGGTCTTTATCAACATTGAAATAGACAGCCTTGTCAGCATAGGCAGCACGCTCCTGAATGCAGAATGGACAGGTCTTGGTGCCGTAAATGATGATTTTTTGTTCCATCGTTTAAAGCCTTCTTCGTTGCCTTTTGCATCTTTACCGGCATACTATTTTTTACCTTTTCAAACAGCGCCTGAGATCAGGGACACTGCAGTACATTTCTTGCCCAAAGGCAATCACCGCAAACTGGGTGAACGTTTCCGATACAATCTTCCTCATTTGCCTCATTAAAATCGCACCCGCCACACTGGACACAGGGCGCAAAATCAAATTTAAGCACCCGGTCTCGAAAACTTCGGTAGTTCTTCTTCTTCCAAATAGCATCAATCTTCTCTTGTGCAATGTTTCCCACCAAATAACGCTTGATAAGCTTCTCCCTGCCAAGTATGTAACACCGGTACGAGTGCATGAGCGCTATGCATGGACTTACATCACCTGCCCAGGTAATGGCAGCAGAACCTTTCTGAATGAAAGGGCAATATTCTTCCTGAGAGACATTTCTAATCTCCGGCATGGTCATGTTCAGCCTTTTGAAAAGCTCCAGAATCGGGCTTAAGTATTCTCTATGCAGATCCAAACGAGGCAGCATTTGGTCATGGTTCAATCTTAATCGATTTCCTTTATAATTTGATGTGGCACTGATCCAATAAAGGATTTCATCTTTCATGTCCTCGGTACACGGAAGGAGATTTGTCAGTACGATAAAGTCGGCGTCCATGGATCGCGCGCTTTGCGCAAGGTCAGGAAGTTGGTTAATGTTACTTTTCATAATAACAAACTCCAGACCAACAGACGGGTTCCTTCGGGACATCTTTGCCCGCAAAATGTTTAACGTCCTGATGTTCTCCATTACTCTCTGAAAATCTCCGCCATGACGAATATTCGCGTATGATGTCTGCGTGGTCCCATCCATGGATACAACCACCGTATCCAAGCCGGCCTGCATAAGATCTCTAGCCATATCACCGTCCAAAAGATGGCCATTTGTGATGATCTCCGTTTTCAGATCCATTTCATGGGCAAGAGCAACCATATAAGTAATTTCCGGATGAGCGAGCGGTTCGCCAAAACCCCAGAAGGCTATAGAATTTACTGAATTGATGGTTTTAAGATCGGAGAGCAGTTTTCGGTAAACGAACATATCCATGGAGCCGATTTGCTCCTCCCAAGAATTGCGGATACAGGTCCGGCATTGAAGGTTACACTGGGTGGTAGGCTCAATATAAAGTTTAGATATGGTTGAATTTATTGAGAATAGATTCCCCCACCTGAAAGGGTTCTTTGCCAACCGCCTCTGGTTATTTTCTTTTTTCAGGGGAATCATTTATTAGTATTCTTTCTATCTGTTAATAAGTGCTTCTTCAATTTGGTCAGGCCGTCCCATATTTCATTCGTCCCAACGAATTTCTTAACATCTGTTACGGAATACTTGATGACGCAAGTAGGCGTCTGATCCACTTTATTTTTTTTGGTGAGAGCGCTCAAGAGCGGGAAAATAGATTTTTCGTTCAAGGGTTTCCATACGATCTTTTGCTCTTTCAGATAAGCAACAAGAACGTCTTCCGTCTGAATGCGCTTGCCCTGGGCGCTTTCAAACAACACCTTGCGGACGTTAAGAACGTTATCCATCGACGCATCGGCATTGACGGCATACAGATAATACCTGGCATACACCGGCGTAGCGCGTGAAAACGGGACATCGACAAACGTAAGTTTAACTTTGCCGGTCGCGAGCAGTTCTTTGAAAAGCGGTTCCGCCTTTGCATCAATCATCCGGCAGGGCGGGCAGAAATAATCGGCAAACACAGTGACTTCATAAGCACCGCTCCCCAAAGACGGAATTCCCCGGACGAAATCCTGCCCGTAGGCTGGTGTAACGGAACCGGAAAAAGTCAACATCATCGTCAGATACCCCAGCAAACTCATCAGCAGCAACGGAAAACTCTTCAGTTTCAACATCGGAACATCCACCTCCCCTAAAAAATAGAGCCACATCTGGCGGCGGTTTTTATACCACGCGGCTGGAACTTCATAATTCATGATGAACGACGTAATCAGCACAGCAGAAAAAGCCAGACAAAAAGGACAATAGACATCATTTTGCACCTGAAAGGCATACAGATGGACTTCCACGCCCAGGCCCGCGGCCAGAAGCGCCCGGACAAAATTGGTTTGACGAAACGCTGCAAAAATAATGACCAATCCCATATACGCGATACCGACAAACTTGAGGTCGATGCCGAAAATATCACCCTTCAGATAGCTGCATTCCGTATCACAGTAATCGTAATAGGCCATGATGCCGATGCCGAGGAGCGCCAGCACAATGGAGATGATATTGCGATATTTTTGAATAATTGCCGTGAGAACTGCCATAACATCCCCCTAATATATTATTATCCTTCACTTCTCGAATGACTCTTCAATACTCATAAAATACTCGCCTAACCTTTTTCTTATTTCATCGCGCACCCGCCGGAATTCCTGCATCACGTCTTCTTCCGAGCCTTCGGCCGCGGCCGGATCGTCAAACCCGATATGTGTTTTTTTTGCCCACCGATATACAAAGGACAGGTCTCGCCGGCGCTGCCGCAAAGCGTGATGACATAATCAAAACGTTGCCCGTCAAATTCAGACAGATTCTTGGAATGGTTCGCTGAAATATCTATTCCAAGTTCCTTTAATACCTCAATCGCTTTCGGGTTGACGCAAGAGGCCTTCGTCCCGGCGGAAAACGCTTCAAGGACGTCTCCCCAATAAAAATTGGTTAGCCCTTCCGCCATCTGCGAGCGGCAGGAATTAGCCGTGCATAAAAATAAAATCTTCTTTTTCATATCTTTCCTAAATCCCATTCAGCGCAATCAAATAAATCCCGCCAAGAAATACCAGAACGCCGCAGACTTTTTTCAAAATGACCGCGCCTTTCGATTTCTCAGTCCAGTTCAGATAATGCTGAACGGCTTCCGTAAACGTTCCGGCAAAAACCAGAACCGCGCAGTGTCCAATTCCGTAAGACAGAAGCAGGGAAATCGCAAAAACGATTTGCGTGGAAGCAATACTGAAAACAACCCCCAGCATGGTGGCCATATAGGCAAAGGTGCAGGGCCCCAGAGCAATGCCGAATATCAGCCCCAAAATAAAGGCCGCCAGGAATCCTTTTCTTTGATAGTTCGGATTCGCGCCGCCTTCCATGAATGGCAACGGTAAAACGCCCAGCAAATTCAGGCCGACGGCAAAGAAAACAATCGCCACAAAATAATTGCCATAACCGCCAATATCGCCCATCATTCGACCCGCCAGTCCGGTAATCAGTCCGATAATCCCAATCGTGATCAAAATCCCCAAACCGAAAAGCAGTGAAAGGCCAAACGCCCGTTTGGTGGTAATATTGCCCTGACCGTCAATAAATCCCACAATCAGGGGAATACAGGCGATATGGCAGGGCGATAAAACGACCGAAAGCACCCCCCAGATAAAAGCCGCCCCGATAGCAATTGCAGGCGTCTGTGTCAACGCAACCGTGAGCGACGTAAACAGGTCAACCAGCATTTATTTAACCCTCTGCATTTTCAAAATCTTGACGAGATCCTCCTTCGGAAAGTATCCTTCATGCCGGAAATATTCCTTGCCGTCCTTGTCCAGAAAAACCTGTGTGGGAATGACCCGGATATTATATTTTTCAGCGTCTATCCTTCCTTGTTGCGTCCAAACATCGTAAAAAAGGACATTGACCTGTCCTTTATATTCTTCTGCCACTTCTTTCATGATCGGTTGCATCATTTTGCAAGGGATGCACTTTGCCGCGCCTATTTCAATGAAGGTTACCTGCGGCTGCGACACTGCCTCCTTCCTGGCGGGGGCTTTGACCTTGGCCGCCCCGGAACTTTTTTCCGCCGCAAAAGCATACCCCCAAACAAGCCCGACCAACACCAACACAGTCACAGTGATACAGATTTTTAAACGTATGTTCACGACGCCATTTCTCCTTTTCATAGATGGTTTGTGATTATGCTTTTAATTTTTCGTATAAGTCTTTCACCTTTGTTTCGTAGGCCTGGACAATCACGGCTTCATCTTCCGCCAAGGGTTTCACGGGAATGAGGTTTACGACATCGGCATACGGCAAGCCGCTTTTCAAAAGCGTTTTGGCCGATCCTTTAATCATGGCATACAGAGATTGATCCGTTTCCTTTTCCGTCAAACCAAAGGAGACGCCGAGCTCCCGCAATTTTTGCATCTGAAACCACAGATACGTCGGCCCCATTGCGGACAAAATCGCGTAAGCCTCCAGTTTGCCTTCTTCCACTTCCGGACATTCCCCTAGCGGTTTCAGCAAATGGAGAATCTCTTTTTTCAGATTATCCGGCAGGGCCGAAGAAAAAGCCGCAGGATTATAGCCTTCACCGATGATGGACGGCGCGTTGGGAATCATGCGAACAATCCGGTTAAAACCGCCCAGCGCCGCCGACAATTTGGCAATTGTCCATTTGGGGGCTAACGAAATCAAGACAGAGTCCGGCTTTAAGGCCGACTTGACTCCCTCCAAAATGCCGCCAATGGCGGGTGGATGCAGCGCCAGAAAGACAAGGTCGCATCCAGCCGCCCGGCTGTTATCCTCACGGATCTCAACACCGGGATATAACGTTTGAAGCGCCTTCAAGACATCAGGGCTGGAATCACTCACCCGGATATTTGCAGGCATTCTGCCCTCTTTTTTCCAAGCGTCCAGCAAGACGCGCACAATACGTCCGCCGCCGATAAATCCCACGGAAAAACTGCTTTTGCCTTTGCTCATGATCATCCTCCTTTCATCGTGTGAAGAGGTCACTTGTTTACAGTTAGCCCTTGATCCAGCCTTTGACCTGCTCCGCCGTTGGCATTTTGCCTGCGACTTTCACCTGACCGTCCACCACCAGCCCCGGCGTCGTCATCACGCCGTAGGTCATGATTTTCTTGATGTCTTTCACCTTGGTGATCTCGGCCTGCACACCGGTTGTTTTCACAACGTCGTTGACCAGATCTTCGAGTTTCTGACACTTGTCACAACCTGTGCCCAAAATTTCAATTTTCATTTTATCCTCCTATTTTTTGCAGGATTTTATTATTTTCTTATGCTCTTCGGCATTGGCGGAGAGAACTTCCTCTACACAGCCGATAAAATCCAGAATGCAGGTGCAGCGCAGCGTGTAGTAAATGCAGTTGGCCCTTTTTTCATCTGAAACCAGTCCGGCGTTTTTGAGAACGCTTAAATGCTTGGACACAGTGGATGTATCCGCGCCGATCATTTCCGTGAGCTCATTTACGCATCGTTCCCGCTTTTGCAACTCCTCGATAATCAAAAGCCGGCTGGGATGCGCCATGGCCTTCAGAATTTTTGCGCGTGCTTCATAACGGGGTTTTATGGAATCCTTCATACTGAGTTTCTCCTTTCGTATTTGGTCAATTAGCCATATTGCCATTTTTTGTCAAGGCATTTTTCCGCGCTCGAAAACGATTTTAAAACATGATGTTATCAATCCCCAAAAGCATAACCATAAAAATGATAGCCCTTTTTTCCGTCTTCTGTTACCGTCGCTTCCTCCCATTCTCAAACGGACACCCCCAAAATCACCTGAAAATCACCTTGACATGCCGTAATTTGTTTTTTTATATTCGCTTCGCCTGCAAAAAGTTTTGCCCAGATGTCTTGAGCAAGCCTGACTGACATTTGCTTTGAACTATCCAAGAGGAGAACGCCACAGCCAATGAAATCAAAATCTCTGTTTTTTGTCTTGGTCGTCGCCACAATTTTTTACCGACCGACATTTTTACCTGCTCAAGAACTACGATCCATCAACGTGATTCCGACACCCGTACATCTGAAAACGCCCGGGAAAACGGTTGAACAACCTGTCGCTCCCCGTGCCGATGTGGTTCGCGGTAAAGTGGATAAAGCCTTAAGATCTTGGAATAACGGAGATATTTTATCTTATCTCTCCGACAATTTTTACGACAAGTCCCGCTTTGGCGATTCCATGCAGACCAGTATTCCAAAAGATGCCAAATTACGGGTATTGGACATGGGTTCCATGCAAATCCTGGAGCAGAAAATCGTCACAGACCCCGATGGCTCCCGCAGACGGGTCACTCTCGGTTCCGTGGAAGTCAATTCCCAGATTGAGTTTAACGACAACAAAAACGGGTTTGTCCGCGTTCCGGGCAAAAATGAAATTCTTTACGAAATGTCTGAAAAAATCAAAGAGGCAAAGCCATGATTGAAAGCAAACCGAAAAGTTACCCTTTATTGATCATCCTGGTCGTTGCGCTTGTCGCTTTGCTTTTATTTAAAGACAGTTTCGCCGACAGCCAGACCCACACGCTGAAAGCCCCCGAAACGTATCTTTCCATCCAGCTGCCTGCAAAAAAAAATGATTATTATTACAATCCGATATCGGACTTGAGAGTTGAAATTGCCGGATGGGCTTGCGGACAACGCTTTGTGGATCAGGTGATCGTCCAACTGAGGAATATCAATTACAATTTAAGACTGCTGGCTGTCCTTACCGATTCTCTGCAACAGATAGAAAACTCGTTTAAAAAAGGAGAATTGGGCAAAGTCGGCAAAAACGAAATTCAACAATTGGTTTCGTCGTCCATTTTGACAACTTTGCGCAGCTCTTCCTTTTCCTCGGAACGCGACTTTCTGGAAAGAGCTGAAAACATGATTGAAACAGAAACTGAGCATACCCGCCACGGCATGAATCATTTCTTCGGGTTTTCGAAAAATCAGGACATGTTCGCGCATAAAATTTACGGCAAACCGGATGACGTCTGGACACTGGCCAAAACACAGCCGGAAGAACCTCCCTGGGCGGTATTTGTCACCGAAAGTTGTTTTTCTCCAGACGATTTGAAAATGATGTTCAATGCCGTTTCTGCAGGAGTCAAAGACCTGCAAAAAGCGCTCGAGAGCTACCGGAAAACCAAAACCAGGGTTTTGATATTAGCCAAATAGGACTAAATCTATGAAATCACATCTTAAAAAAATACAGTCTGCTTTATGGCGGATTATTGTCATGCTCGGTCTGATTCTGTTTACGGCCATGTTTTGTGCTGCTGCGGAACCGCAAAAACCGGATAACAGCCTTGCAGCCCGAATCCGTCATATGGAATCCCTGCTGATGCGTCCATGCGATAAAGTCGTCAACCTGATGAACGATTTAATCCGACTGGGAGGGGCCTACCAGATCCTTCAGGAAAACCGGGAAAACCTTTATATTGAATGGATCAAAGCATATTACAAAGGCATCGGCGATTTTATTGTTGTCGCCGACGCTCAAAATGTGGCCGATCCGGGACGATTTATGAAGGAATTTCTGGAACTCAAAAAAATCGCGGCAGATAACGGCATTCTGGCCGAAGGTAAAATGCAACAAGGTCAGGTTGCAATGGTTCATTCTGCAAGCAAGGATAAGTATTTTTATTTTATTGATCCGGACTCCGCCGAGGGTAAAAGAAAACAGGAACTGCGCTACAAACTGGAAGAAAGCTACGAACAACTGATTGAACGCTGGAATACCGCCCGCAATGATTTCTATAAACAATTTGAAAAAGACGGGCTGATGCATCAATACGCAAAACGCCTGGAAGACGCCACCAGAGAAAGCAAGGATAATGCCGACCAATACGCCAAAAACCGCTCCGAACTGCATACCCTGGCCACAAGCGGCGATTTTGAACACTGTCTGGGGGAAATGAAACCCCTCAGTTACACAATCCGGAATATCAACGACAATCTGTTTGCCAATTCGAACAATCTTCAATATGTCGAAGGAGAGCAGCAAACTCCCGACTCGCTGCCCGGAATGGGCTACCGGATCGCTCCCCAAAAAGAATACAAGGCTCTTACCCGACCGGAAATCAGCGATTTTCCATTCGCCCTGCACTTGAAACTCAATGGTGAAGACACGCTGCGTTTTGAGAGAGATCTTTTGAAAATCAAGATCAAGGCGGAAGAAGATGAAACGCAGATCATCGGTTTCGGCCTGGGAAAATATGGTCAGTTCACTTTCGAAGTTGTCTATAAAACCACCGAAGCCCTGGCCGCTCCGGTGCAAATGGTTCAACACGTCGCCCAACATCCGCTGGATACCTTTGATAAATCCGTCACTTTTGTCAAAAACCTTCCGCAAGCCATCGGCAACATTGATGTAATTGCTCTAAACCGCCAGGCCGGGGATTTTATCGCCAACAAGGTAGAGAATCTTGCCGGTGCGGCCCTGGAAATCGCCAAAGATGTTAATCCTATCACCTGGAATCGCTTCTCACCCCAGCCGGGTGAATCGGTACAACAGGAAATCGACCGTCTAAAAACCCAGCTTTCCGCCACGCAAAAAGTGAAAGAAGGCATGGATGTGGCCTCCGACATTGCCTCGCTGGTTGTGCAGGCCCTGGCCGATAAAGGCATCACCAAAGGGCTGGGCGTAACCGACGACATCGTCCGCGGTATGCGCGTAGAAGTCAAGGCATCGGAAACCTTAAAAAAACTCGATGCGGTGCAAGATCAGTTGAAACTGGCCAAAAATGCGACGGCGCTTTCCAACGAAGCGAAACAAACCGCAAAAAGCGTCAAGGAACTGGCTGAAGAGCAGTTGAAACTCAATCAGAAAATGCAGGATCTGCTCAATGGAAACAAAACCCTGCAAAAAGGCGCGCCCATTGACGGCGGACGGTTGATAGAGGCAGTGGACGGCCAGGGAAATAAAGTTTTACTCAAAGAAGGAGATACGCTGGGAAAAGGCGGCATGAATACCGTGATCAAAGACGCAGACGACTCGAATCTCGTGCTCAGAAAAACCAATAGCCCCATGAGCAAAGAAGAACTGGCCATTCAGGATGCTCACGACAAATTTGGACGCCAGGTTCTGGAGCATGAAATTAAAAGCGATTCCATCCGGGTAGCCAAAATGGAAGGAGAATTTCTGGTCGAAACTGAAAGAGGCGTGGTGCGGTATCAGAAAATCGAGAAAGTCGCCTCCGACGCGGCGGGACAGATCAAAGATCAAGGCGGCATTATGACCAAAGGGCAGCAGCTGGCGCTGGAGCAAGCCCGGCGCGACCTGAACAACGCCGGCTACGTCTGGATGGACAACACACCAAAAAACTTCAGTTTTGATAAAATTCCCGGTGGAGGCGACCGCTGGAAAGTGGTGGTGATTGACCCCGACGGCATTTACCCGGCAACGGGGAAAAACCCGGTTTTGGCCCAGGCTATGCAAAACGCAGTGGACAAAACCGGCAAAGAAGGTTTGGACGCCATGGGTGCCATGTACGGTTTAGCTGACAACTTCACCAATGAAGCCAAAATAGCCGGACTTCAGGTCAATGATTTCAATCAGGCAATTGACTGGGACCTCATCAAGAAAACCGATCCCAAAATGATTCCACCGGGAAGAGATATTGATGTCGATATGCTCCACTGGGCTCCGGGACAGAACCGCATCCGGGCTGCGGAAGACATCGCCAAACTCGATGATGTCAGTCTGAAGGGCGCCGTCAACGATTTTCATTCCCAGCAGATTGCCAATGACGCAGAATTTAAGAGTCTGCTGGAACAGCACCGGGCAGGACGGGAAAAACTCGACGAAGCCATGAAGAAACTCGAACCGGAAATTAAGCAGGCCGAACAGGTAGCTGATGCCGGCCCGAAAGCTGCGGTTACTCCTGATAAGCCAGGCGGATTGGACGAAAATGTGGCAGCCGGAGCTTTGCTGGTCAGCCAGGAGGCAGCCACGGCAATCCGCGCGGAAAAATGCGCCCTGCTCCGCAAGCAATTTCTGGCCGGTTCGCAAGAAAAATGGCTTCAGGAAGAAGTTCAAAAATGTTCGGCTGAAGGATTTTAAGGAGGCAAGCCCCATGAAAGAAGGCTTTTTTATTCATTCCGCCCGCGCTTTTTCAAGAATACATCAGCCGCGCCCGGGCTGTTTGAGGAATGGTTTACCTGCCCAATACATCAATAATCTGCTGATTATCCTTGTCTTTCTGACAGTAGCCTGGCCCGCAACAGCCCAAAGTGAAGAAAAAAAGGACACCGCCAAGCAGATCATCGAACAACCATCGGAGTTTGTTGAGAAAAACCTCTCTGCCTATCGAAAACTGCTCAATGCGCTAAAGAAAAAATATGAAGAGCAATTCGGTTCTTATCTGGCCCAGGCGGCGACAGACCCGGAAACAATCGCGCGGGAACTGCCCAAAGGGAAACAGCTGCGCATTTCAATTCAGTATCCTGAAGAAGCAGCGGCCAAAACCGATAAAATTGCTTTCCCTGCAGGCGGTTCGTTTTTGACGGCCAATTTCCGGCCATCCGCGAGTGTCTCCTCCTTTTACAACCTCACTTCCGGCTATGGCTCCGGTTTGACGGCTTCCGGAACACAAATGCTGGTCGCCGCAGATCCGGTAACGGCACAGAGCCTTGGCCTTCCCTATCAGGTTCGGGTATCGCTTCAGGGAGATATCATCTGGACGGAAAAAAAACCTTCCGTATCGGGATCATCCTGCTGCCAGAGCGCTTCCACCCGTTCCGTATGCGTCGAAAGAGACAATGCGGGAAGGTGTAAGAAAACGTCCAGCGAACGATACTGCGGCCAATGGGCAGACTTACCCAAAACATCTCATCACTTTTCGTCCAATCTGGCGCTTTACGCCCGCGATTTGAATCTGAAGGCGGAAACTTCTTCCGGCGTCAAGATGGATAATGACTTGAGCCTGGCCACTTTTTCCAGCCCGGGACAAAAAATAATCCGTTTTACTTCATCACGCAAATATTCCAATGATGAAGCTTACCGTATATATCAAAAATGCGTTCCGGAATTTTCTTCCTCGGACAAAGCACTGACCGGATACAAATCAGCAGGGGAAGAATCCGCCGAAATCAAATTCACTGCAGTGGCTCTCAAGGGCTTCGGTTTTGCAGGCTACGACATCAGTGAATCATACGGCAAACCGCCACAGCTTGATTTTTTTTACACAGACGCGGACACTAAAAATTTCTCTTCAGCTACAGGAGATGCCTTTCTTTCTCCAATGGCGCTGCTTGATTATGGCGATGCCGGCGGTCTGAAGGCCCACGCCGCAAGCGAACTCAATGCTCCCGTAACTCTTTCCGTAACCAGCCAGGGACCTTTTTTTATTAATCAAAACCGGGGAACCTACCATGGCGGAACAGGAGAAACGAGATTCCGGATAACTCTGGGAGGTAACGAATCGGTTGAACACCGGCTGACAGCCAACCGTATCAATATTATCATGGATGAAGCCATGTCCAGAAATGATGTTGTGCCAGGCAAAAAACATAAAGTCCGGGTGACGATCAAAGGACCGGCGGACATGAGCAAATACGAGGTTCGCTGGCAGGCAAGCGGCGGCGCATGGCAGAAGGAAACCACAGAATTTTCCCAATCAGGCCAGCAATGGCAGGCGGATGGACAATTCCTAGCGCCTTTTACCAAAGAGAGCGCCGGAAAGAAAGGGCAACCGGTCACGATTTCTTTACAAATCATCAACAAGAAAGGCGGCAAAGCGCTTTACACCTATGAAAACAAACGTCTGACCGCCACTGACGCAGTCATCAGCGGTCTGGAGCTGCACGCGGGCCTGAATAAAAGAGCAGCCAAAAAGGTGGATGAACCCATTGATCTGATCCTTGGATCAAGCGACCCGATGGTTCTGTTATCGCCCCAGATCATCCTGCCGGATGGAGAGGTACATCCTCTTTACCAGAAAGCCCCTTCCCGTCTGGTCAAAATTGAATCCAGCAATCCGGAAATCGCTTCTCTGCGCGGCGAACAATACGGGCCGGATTCTCTGTTAAAGCAAGTTATCGTGGCCCGCCCGACAGGACGCCTAGGCACAACACAAATCACCGCCCACATGGGAGGCGGAGAATATGACCCGTCCGGCGCGGCTTATCTGGCCAACAATGAAGAAATAAAATCCAACAGTGTAACCATCAATGTCAGCAAAGCGGTTTTAATCGCCGATACAAAATCAGGCGGACAAACAAGTTACCGGTTAATCGTCTCCGGACCAGCGGATATGAGTAAATACCGGGCCGTTTGGAGAGGAGAGGCCAGCAGAAACACCGGATTTGTCCCATCCGACGGAGGATACACAAGCGTTTTGGACACCACTCTGAAAATGGCGCAGGTATCCGTGGTCAGAAATAATGCCGTTGTCGCATCCTTCAATATCAAGTCCGTCGTTTGTAAAGTCAACATCAAGCTCCTGCCCGTCACGCCACCGTTCACGGTTCTGCAAAAGACGGCTCTCAGCGATCTGGGCAGTCTGGAATCCATCACGGATTGCAAGAAAAAAATGATTCCGCTGATTGATCATTTCGGTTTTAATCCCGGCATGCCGGTGGAAGACTATTGCCGGTCGCAAAGAGAGCAGGAAAAGCAAAAAATTAAAACCGAACGGGAAGATCAAAAGAAATTCAATGAAATCATCCGGAATCTGGATCGGCAGGGGCAGGAACTGGTGGTTGTCTCAGACAGCGTCAAAATTGGCGCGGCTGTTAAAGGCGATCTGGCGATGCTCGACAGCACGCCCTTTTGTTCATGGCGTCTGGAACAGGCTGGAGGCGTAACACTGGCAGCAAACATCACTCCAGTAGAAACCATTTCCGTCGCGGAAGGAGGCTGCTTCAACAATCTGGTTGGCCTCAAGAAAGGTTTCAACCCGGATATGACGCTAAAAGTGGAACTGATCCTCCTTTCCAGCCCTCAGACGCCGCTTGTGATCACCGGCAAATCCATCACAACGCCGGGCGGCATCCTGTATCGCTAACGGAGAAAGAAAATGAATATTAAAAATAATTTACCACCGGCGCTTTTCATCCTGTTTTTTATCCTCTGGAATACTTTGAACGGTTTTGCCCAGACGACAGTGCTCGACACAGACACTCAGCAACCCTTTGCCGGAATCGGACAGCATTTTGTCGCCCCGCAAGAGCCGGAAAAACAAAAGGAAACAATACCTTCGTCTTCTTCCGCGACCGAAGGTGAAGCAGTTTTCAAAATTCTCAGCATCAACAACATCAGCGGTAACAATCCCTTCAATCCCGTCCAGCCCGTCTTCAATTTCGGCGGCGTGGTCGTCGCCAGCGTGGATGACCTGGTCAATTGCATTCGCGGCGGTGTCTGCCAGGCGAGTAAAACGGAATTTGCCATTTCCTGCTCTCCATCAACCGGAACATCCAATCTGGCGGCATTCAAAGACAGTGTCGGCTGTTATCTTAAGAATAACGCCACGGTCTGTCGGGTGGAACAACTTCCGTCCATGGTGGATTTACTCTATGAAACTTTTTTTGCCATGTATGACCAGTTTTCAGCTAAAAGCATCGTTGTGGGAACAGCCGGCAGCAAGTCGGATTATACCATGACCAAACCTCCTTCGTCAGACGCTGTGGTCTGGCCGGGCGGTGACACAGTCTATAAAATCGGTGTGGGAACTTACACACTCGAAGTGCGGCACAAAGTTTCGGGCGTTAATTACCGCATCCAGTTTACCGTGCAGCAACTGGCCGGCAATGATATCCGTCTAACCGTGAATTCTCTTGTTAAAATATGAAATTAGCGGTTTTGCGTGGAGGAATGATGAAACAAAAAACGGATAATTGGATTAAAGCAAACTGCTTAATCGTAACAATCATTTTTGTGTCTTTCTTTTTTGCTGCCTCACCCCTTTGCGCGGAAGATATTGATACACCGGGGGAATTGATAAAAACATCTTTTGATGTCTGGAAGATCAACGGAAGCAATACTCTCAGAGTGGATTATTATGGAAATTCCGGAGACGAAACTCAGGCCACATACCCGCTCACCGGATTGAGATCCTACGACGAGCTCAATCTCAACTTCAGTAAATCGGTCAGCAAATACGACACCTGGTGCGGCGAAATCACCGGCGTACTCAACGAATCACCGTACCGGAGCAGTTACTATGGAATGGTTCCCGAACGGCTGAATTTGACCAAAACCAAGGGAGACCTTCTCATCCCCCTGCGTCTGGAAATGGGAGACGTTTTTTCGTATTTTACCTACCGAACTTTGCAAAGCTCTCTGAAGGGCCTCCAGCTTGATCTCCAGCCCTTCCAGAACACCGACAGCCGACATTCTTTCATTATTACCTCCGGAGCCAGGCAATCCTCCTGGCGCAATTTTCATCTCTCCGACAACTATTTCAACGGAATCTCCTATCTTCTCGACAACCCGAAGTTTGGTAAATTCAGTTTAAACGCCGTCCAGAACAGCCGTCAGGCCGATGACCAGCAGGGCTCGTTTAGCCGCTCCCAGGTCATTTTCAGCGCCGCCGGCAATGCAACCGTGAAAGCCGTCCGTCAAAAGCTGCTTCTGGAAGGCGAGTTATCCAGATTTTCTGGAGATCACGACGGCTGGAACGGACCGGAAAGTGGACAAAAGCAAAATGACAAAGGATTGTTTTTTCAGGGTTCCGGCTCCAGCAACTGGCCTTTGACCTACCGGTTTCGCCACGAATCCTATGGCCGGGATTACCGTCCTGCCGCTGCCTCCATCTCTCCGGCAACGAAAAACACAGAGGGACACCTGGGCTGGCGCTTGCCCAAAGGGTATCAGCTTCGCGCCCGCGCTCAAAAAACCACCGGCAACTACGAAATGGACAACCCGACCGACACGATCGTTTACGGATTCAATCTGAATGGACCTCTTGGCTCTCTGGACGCTTTCGGGCAGGACATCACCAGTGAGGACAAACTGACTGACCGGATCACCAGCACGATCAACATCAACATCAACATCCCCAAAATTGCAGGCTGGGCTGGGCAAATTGGCGGACAGATTCAGGACCTTTCCGACCGCACCGCAGGAGGCGTTGACGTCAAAACCCGTCAAATCAGCTTCAGCGCGGACCGCTCTTTACATTTTGGCAGTGTCTCCGGATCTGTCACCCCCGGTATCCTCTATCGTAAAACAGACCATCCAACCGCCAAAACGGAAGAAATTCTGCCGACGCTGATCCTGGGATTGAAAAGCGGCGCCCACAGTCTGGACTACAATCTTTCCTGGTCCGAATTGAGACGGCCCTTCGACAGCGGCGTCAATGTAGCAACGGTCAACCAGGGTTTCAATTACCGCTTCACCACGGCACGCTCCGTTTTGGGAGTGGAAATCCTATACGGCAAAAGAGATCCCGACCCCGGACAACAAACAGACAGCTATAAACTGGGCGCCTACTGGACTTTTAATTTCGACAAACCGGCCAAAACGGTGCCGGACAAAAAGGCAGTGTCCGCACCGCCTGCGCCTGAGGAAGAAGGAGATATGGCCGCACCCGCCCTGGTCCATCTAGACATTACCTCCTTGAAGCCCGGCATGAAAACCGAGCAGGCCGTTGAACTGCTCAAAGCGAAAGGTATTGTCAACCCTGTCCGCGATGATGTTTATCTGACCTATGAAACCAGAGTGTTGGAGGAAATCGAACATCGTCAGCGGCTGGTATTGATCCAGGATAATCAAATCCTGAAAAAAGCCGTGGTCATCATTGATTTCGGCGCCATGGACCGCCCCGAGGACATGCTCCAAACCTATCAGTTGGTTCAATCCATCCTGTTGGAAAAGTACGGCAACCCGACAAGCTTTACCAGCCGAGGCGAGCTTTCACAAAACTTTTTTCAGGATGTCCGCGATGGGAAGTTTGTCCGCGCAAACGATTGGGACAGCCCCGGCGGAAAGCTCCGTTTCTGTATCCCCAAGCGTCTTGATGGATTGGTGCGTTTGAGCATCGAATTTGCCGACAGTTTTCCGCCCCCGGCTGATATGTGGGATGACGTTACTTTCCGTTGAAAAACGAGAAAAACACGATCTGACTTCCTTGCCACGGACAAGCTGGCACAGAAAGCGTCACGAAATGACGATTTTGCGGGGATGATCGTTCACAACTTCGCCCACAACGGCCGCTTCCTCAACGCCCCGAGCCCGCATCTTCGCCACGAGCGCATCGGCCAGGTCCGCAGGCAGGCTGAAAAACAGGCCTCCCGCCGTTTGCGGATCGAAGCAGACATCGTAAATCCATTCCGGACACGACGGTTTCTTTTCAATTTGCGCCTGGCGAAAATTCCGGTTGCGATAAAGACCGCCGGGAATCATGCCCATTTCCACGAAATCCTGCACACCGTCCAGCACAGGCAGCGCCGAAGAAAAGATCTCCAGTCCCACGCAGGAATCTTCGATGGACTCACAGGCATGACCCAAAAACCCAAACCCGGTAATATCCGTGCAGGAGTGAATCTCGCTTGCCTCCAGCATCAGCTCGGAGGCGGTTTTGTTGAGCATCGCCATGACCTCCGTCGTCCGACGGATCATCTCCTCCCCGGCCGATCCGGCCTTGATGGCCGTGCTCACAATACCCGTTCCCAGCGGCTTGGTCAGAATCAGCCGATCGCCGGGCTTCGCCCCCCGATTCAAAAAGATTTTTGCCGGATGGATCAGGCCGGAAACGGAAAGACCGTATTTGAGTTCTTGGTCTTCGACGCTGTGGCCGCCAACCAGAAGGACCCCCGCCTCCCGCATCTTATCCAGGCCGCCCCGCAGCACGTCTCGCAGAATGCTTTTGTCCATCGTCTTAATCGGAAAGCAGACGATATTCATCGCCGTTATCGGTCGTCCGCCCATCGCGTAAACGTCATTAATGGAATTGGTCGCGGCGATCTGACCGAACATGTAAGGATCGTCCACGATGGGTGTAAAAAAATCGAGCGTCTGCACCAACGCAAGTTCGTCGGAAAGTTTGTACACGCCCGCGTCTTCCGCGTGTTCGTACCCGGTCAGAAGATTCGGATCGGAAATCAGCGGCAAATCGCATAAGATATCGGAAAGGTCACCCGGACCAATTTTACAGGCTCAACCTGCTCCCTGGACGGTTTCAGTCAACCTCGGTAATTTTTCTTTCATGTTATTGAACCTCTCTGCAATCTTTTCACATCTTCAACGAACGTCGGAGACGTCCCCTTTCTCCATGTCCACACCAAGTCCTTCTTTCTAAACAAGACTACAACAAAAAGGCTGATAAGGCATCATGAAATAAAGTTTTTTTTCGAAGTCAGCATCTGTTTGACGAAACGATTCTTTTCCGTTATTCTTATGCCGATATTTTCACAAAATTCTTTCAGGAGACCTTGACCATGCCCAATATTCTGCTTGTTGGAAACGGGGCCAGGGAACATGCAATGGCGGAGGCCATTTCCCGCTCCCTGCAAAAACCCCGTCTTTTTTCATTC
>DAOLNX010000029.1:0-31493 GCA_035416785.1 Smithellaceae bacterium
GCGTTCGGGACGCAGGAGTCGCGCGTTCAAATCGCGCCATCCCGACCATTTTTATTGCACCGCTCCTGCCATTTTAAAGATCGGCAGATACATGGCAATAATCATCCCGCCGCAAACGCCACCTAGAAAAACCATCATAATCGGTTCAATCATCGCCGTCATCCCCTTCACCGCCGCATCAACTTCATCATCATAGAAATCGGCAATCTTGTTGAGCATAACATCCAGGGCTCCGGTAGCTTCACCAACGGCAATCATCTGAACCACCATGGGGGGAAACACGCCTGAAGCGGAAAGCGGTTCGGCTATGGACTGTCCTTCGCTGATGGCCTGGCGGGTTTTAACAACGGCATCCTCGATCACAACATTTCCCGCCGTTTTGCTGACGATATTCAGTCCTTCCAGGATCGGCACTCCGGAACTCATCATCGTGGCTAGTGTTCGGGTAAATTTGGCCACGGCCACTTTACGCAAAACATTTCCGATGATCGGCGCTTTCAGCAAAAGCGCGTCAATCGTCCAGTGCCCCTTCTCCGTTTTGTAAAACGCCTTCAAGGAAAATAAAAGAATGATAACGATCAATCCCAAAACCCACCAGTAACTCTGCATAAATTCACTCATGGCCACGACCGCCGCTGTCGGTCCGGGCAATTCGCCTCCCATTTCAGAAAACATTTTCTGAAAAACAGGAATCACCTTAAGCAGCAATAAGGCAACAACGCCCGCAGCAATGCACAGGACCGTGATCGGATAGGTCATGGCACTTTTGACGGCCGCTTTGAGTTTCATGGCTTTTTCCAGATAAGCGGAAAGACGGGACAATACTTTATCCAAAATCCCTCCTGCTTCTCCGGCAGCAATCAGATTGACAAACAAGTCATCAAACACCGTCGGATGCTTTTTCAAAGCGTCGGTCAAACTTGTTCCTGATTCTATATCTTCTTTGATGGTACGGAGAATTTTGGCAAACGTTTTATTTTCTTCCTGCTGCGCCAAGATATCCAGGCACTGAATCAGCGGCAAACCGGCATCAATCATTGTCGAGAAAATCCTACAGAACACCACAACATTCTTTTCCTCCACCTTTCCCTGAAGAAAAGGAATACTCTCCAGAAGATCTTTGGGCTTTTGCTTCACTTCGATGGATTTGAATCCCTGACGCCTCAGCGCCGTACGCACAGCCAGTTCATCGGCTACATCCATTTCGCCTTTTTTCACTTCACCCTTTTTCGTTGTTCCTTCCCAAAGAAAAACCGGCATCGCTGAAAATCCTTTCTTTTCTGGAATCGCTTCTGCGCGGGTGCATCATAAACCATCTTCCGTGCAGTTTCAATATGTTAAATTGCAAGCTCCTATTTTTATTTTCGGTGGTTTTTCCAGATCTTTGCCGGCATCATGCCGCATCTGCTTTGAGAGGATTTCATACTGGATAATTCCCGCGGCTACCGCAACATTCAGAGAATCACAATACCCGGCCATGGGAATCCTGACAAGAACATCACATTTCTTTTTCACCAGAGGCCGGATACCTTTATACTCTCCTCCAAGAACCAAAACCACCGGCACATCAAAGCTCTGCTCTCTGATATTTTGCCCCTCATAAGCATCAGCGCCAAAAATCCAGAATCCTTCCTTTTTAAAAGCATCCATCGCCAAGGCAACATTCGTCACACGGGCTATCGGCAACTCTCCGGCACTACCGGCAGACGCTTTCATGACCGCCGGCGTCACAGACGCAGCCCGGTTTGTCGGAATCACCACGCCATTGGCGCCCAGACCGTGGGCACTGCGAATAATCGCCCCCAAATTTTGTGGGTCCTGAATCCCGTCCAGCATCACGATCAGGCCATGCGACACATGCGGATTGCGGTTCTTCAGAAGATCGTCCAATTCAGCATAGACAAAAGAAGGCTGCATGCCCACGACTCCCTGGTGCTGCTTCGTCCCGGCCATTGCATCCAGCACATCCCGCTCTTTCCATTCTACCGGAATGTTCTTTCGGCGCGCATGATCAAGAATTTCGCTGATGGAGGAACCACTCCTGCCAACGGCTACAAAAATCTTCTTCAGATGAACCTCTTTCCGGGCAAGGAGAATTTTAATGGGATGAATGCCGTAAACCGCTTCCATGATTGCTTTCTTTTCGCGAAGGGAATATTTTCAAGCCCTTGACTTTGCAGCCAGACCGTCGGCAATTTCAGCAACCATCCGGCGACAGGCTTCCAGTGGTTTTTCAGCCTGACGGATAGGCCTGCCTACCACAATATAATCCGCCCCCGCAGAAATCGCCTCCAAAGCGCTCAGGGTTCTTTTCTGATCATCTCCACCCGTCTGTGCAAAACTGCGGATGCCCGGCGTCACGATCAAAAAATCATTCCCCATTTCCCGTCGGAGAAGGGCGATATCCTGTCCGGAAGCCACCACGCCGGACGCTCCGGCTTTTTGCGTCAGCTTAGCCAGTCGAAGCACCAAATCATTCGACGTCTGGTGAAAGCCGATTTCCGCAAGGTCACTGCTATCCAAACTGGTCAAAACCGTAACGGCAAGAAGCGCCGGCCCCTCAATCCCCAGTTTTGCAGCACGCGCTGCAACGGCATCAGCGGTTTCACGAATCATACGACTGCCGCCCGCCGCATGCACATTAAACATATCCACATGCAAGCCGACAGCAGCTTCAGCTGCCCGGGCAACGGTATTGGGAATATCGTGAAATTTCAGATCCAGAAATATCCGGCTTCCTCTTTGCTTGATATTTTGGACAATTTCTGGCCCGGCAGCCGTAAACAACTCCAGGCCAACTTTGAACATCCCCACATGGCCAGAAAGAAGGTCAATCCAGGATATGGCCTCCTCAGGCTTGGAAGTATCCAAAGCAAAGATCAGCCTGTCCTCGGGACGGCTATTCGAGATATTCTTCATCGCCGATAAACTCCGTGCTGTCCGGAATGGGTTTAAAATCTTCTTCCGCGCCCTTCAAATACTCCGGATGAGCGTAAACCACTTTTCCGCCGGCAATTTCCCGGAGCGCAACGACAATTTCCCGATTTTTGCTTTCCACCATGGGCTTGGCGCCCTTTAAAAGCTGCCTCGCCCGCGTGGACGCCAGCGAAACTAAGCCAAACCTCGTTTTTGCAATCACCAGAGAATCTTCTACTGTAATTCTCGCCATAAATCTGCAACCTCCTCAACCTTTCTGTCTTAATATATCCTGAAAGAGAATATTCATTGAACCTTGTAAGCGATTTGTTCGGCATTTTTCTGCCTTGTAAATTGCAAGAACCTGCTCAACAGCTGTTTCCAGCACTTCGTTAAAAACGGCGTAATCATACCATTGGGCTTCTTTCAACTCTTTTTCCGCCTGCGCAAAGCGTTTCATGATTACTTCCGGACTCTCATGACCTCGTTTTTGAAGGCGATGCAACAGCGCTTCCATCGACGGTGGTAAAACAAAAACAAAAACACCATCCGCGAATTTTTTCTTGATTTCTCTTGCCCCGCGCGGTTCGACATCGAGCAACAGATCTTTTCCTGCGCTTAACGGATCCTGGATCGCTTTGAACGTCGTTCCGTAATAGTTTCCATAATTCTCTACCCATTCAGCAAATTCATCCTTTGCGATCCGATCCTGAAAATCTTCTCTGGATATAAAAAAGTAGTCTTTCCCGTCCACCTCACCAGGACGCGGCGCTCTTGACGTAAAGGAAACAGAAAAATTCACTAACGGACAGGCGTCAAGGAACCGCCTGCAAATACTGCTTTTCCCCGCACCCGAAGGCGCAGAAATCACGAGAACCAAACCTTTTTCCATTATTTTGATTTCACTCAATATTTTGTGCCTGTTCTCGGAGCCTGCCCAATTCGCTTTTCGTTTCAATCACCTGGCGGGCAATTTCCGCATCATTGCCCTTGGAGCCAATCGTGTTGATTTCCCGATTCATTTCCTGCAACAGAAAATCAATTTTCCTGCCTTCGGCTTCGTCACTTTGCAACAAGGCCTCAAACTGAGCAATATGGCTATGCATACGTACAATTTCTTCTGTAATATCGCAACGATCTGCCATAATCGCCACTTCCTGGGCCAGACGGGCGGGATCAGGCTCGAATCCCGCCGTCAGCTCTTTAATTCTGTCCGCCAGGCGTTTTTGATATTCCGCCACAACCTGCGGAGCTCGCAAGCGTATGACGTCCATCATATTTTGGATGGTCTGAAGCCTCATTTGCATATCCGAAAAAAGGGCAATCCCCTCATCCTGTCTCATATTCACCAGCATCACCAGAGCTTCCTGAAGTGCTTTTTCCACCGCTTCGAGAAAATCAGGCTTCAACTGTGTTTCTGCAGGAGGTGAGAAAATGTCCCGAAATCCGGCAAGGGTTTTCAGACGGACAGGTTCGGAAATATTAAATTCCTGCGCCATTCTCGTTAAAACATCATAGTAACCACGCGCAATCTCCATATTCAGATGCACCCGGGAAACCTCAGTCCCCTCTCCTTCGATACGAACAGAAATCTCGATGCGTCCGCGCTGAAATCTTTCTCCAATTTTCTTTTTATATTCCATTTCCATCGGATAAAGAACCGCAGGCAGCCGGAGAAAGATTTCCAAAAAGCGATGATTGACAGATTTGGCTTCCACGATGATGTTCCGGCCTTCACATAACGCCTCCACCCGGCCGTATCCGGTCATACTTTTGATCATAACCTACCTTCCTGACAAACGATTTTGTTTTCTATCCCTAAATAATTCCCGTCCGCATCATTTTTAATTGCAAAAGATAACGAGCGCGAATTGTACACAGCATGTCCAGTTGTTTTTCGTCCGCATAATCCGGATATGTCCAGGGCAGGGAACAGAATTTTTTCCCCTGATACATCAAAGTTAAATCCGCGTAAATACCGTCGCGCAAATAGGGCCTGTGCGTATAGCCTTTGCCCGTGGCAAGAATCAGGTGTGCAAGTGACAGATAACCAGGATCAATATTCACCCGCCGCCGGTCATTCAAAGACCATTCTTTTTCCAAATCATTCGTCACCAGCTTGATATCCGGCAATTCTTCCGGGCGAATCAGCTTTTCCATCGAGAAAAAACGCCGCAAAAGTTTCTCTCCCATTTCCGGATAATAATAATCCGTATAATCAAAAGACAGTTGCGGGCTGAGGAAATCCGGTGCGCCATATAAAGCGGAAAGCCTTCTGATCGTATCATTGAGCAAAGAATCCGCAGCAGCGAAGACACTGAAAAACAGTTTAACCGGCAAAGCCGGCGCAGGCCTACTCATAATACGCCAATCAATTCTTCCCGCGAAACCGTCGAAGTACCCACTTTACCCACCACGATGCCTGCCGCAGAATTGGCCAGAGATGTCGCATCCCTCAAATTGCCCTGTGCGGCCAGGGCCAGCGCCAGCACGCCGATGGCGGTATCGCCGGCGCCTGTCACATCGTAAACTTCCTTGGCCTGCGCCGGAAAATGCGAATGAAGAACTTTGCGTCCCCTTTCGAAAAGACTCATCCCCTCTTCACCGCGCGTCACCAGGAGCGACTGGAAATCATATTTCTTCAACAGCGTTTCACCTATTTTCAACAGATCATCGATACTTTGCATCTCTATCCCTGCGGCCCGCTGCGCTTCGAGATGATTGGGCGTTATGACGTAAACGCCTGAATATACAGAAAAATCACTCTGTTTGGGGTCCACACAAAGATAAATTTTTGAATTCCGGGTCACACTTTTAATTTCCTCAATCAATTCGCGGGAAATCACACCTTTATGGTAGTCGGAAATCACAATTGCGCCAATGGTATCTTTCAAGGACTTCACATAGGAAAGAATCCCTGCCATGCTTTTCGCCGGTATCGGCTTTCTGCTTTCCAGATCGAACCTTACCACCTGTTGTCCGTGTGCGACAATCCGTGTTTTGAGCGTTGTCGGCCGTGTCTTCTCAATCATAATGCCGGCCGTATCAATTTTTCGCTCCTGAAGCTGCCGGATCAACCCTCTACCCACATCATCCGCTCCGATCACACCAGCCATAAAAACCCGGCCTCCCATGGCATAGATCGTGTTGAGAACATTGGCGCAGCCACCCAGCATCACAGAATCTTTCTGGACATCGACCACCGGCACCGGCGCCTCGGGTGAAATGCGCGATACTTTTCCCCAGATGAAATGATCAACCATCACATCCCCGACGACCAGAACGCCGGAATTGGAGAAATTTGAAATAATTTCCAACGCTTTCTTTTTTGGCATTTTTTTGTACCGATCTTTCAAGATTCCTCCCTCGTTTCTTCACCCAAAGAAAAAAAGCGCTTCATGCGCTATGTTCATCATCAAAACGATGGAATGCTATAATCCGGAATCGGATTTGTCAAACATTTTCAGTGACAACATTTTCATGAACAGGTTTCATGAATGCCGCAATACTCCGGCCGCCATCACCCTTGCTCCGACTTCACCGATTGATCAGGGATTTCACCAGTTCGGCGGCGTGCATAATTCGGTGAATGTCCGCCACAAAAATCCGCCCCTCCTGAATCGTCAACAAATTGTCGTTAGCGGCATCCAGGAGAACTTTTTCCACTCTGGACACGGGAAGCCCCAGATCGTCGGATATTCTGGCGCAAAGTTTTTCAAATGAAAGGGCAAATTCCTTTTTGGAAACGGAAAGATCTCTCAAAATAAAACACATCTGCTGTAAAACAAAGGGGGAACAATCGGAAGCCAGATGAGGATGAATGATCGCATTGGCAGTTTGCAGGCGGCGGGTCAGCGTGGCCAGCATTTTTTCAATATAGGGCGGAAGCTTTTTCAAGTTACGCGACAGCAAATCCTTGGTCAGCACGGCTGCTTCCGTTTCTTCCAGCGCTTCAACACTGGCAGAGCGCTTATCATCGGTAATCAAGGCCATTTCGCCAACAATATCTCCGGGCTGAAGCGTTCCCAGCACGACTTTTGAACCGCCATCCACTTGCCGGAACACCTGCACCTTCCCTTTTGTAATCAAATACGCTTCGTCCGCATCTTCCCCTTCCTTCATCAGAAACCGGCCGGCGGAAAACACCTTCTTTTCCTGTTTCAGCCAGCGTCCGGCAATGACATCATCGAGATCATTGATCAGATCCTGAACGCATGAATATCGATCCTCTTTTTTCAATTCCGTGGCCTTCATCACGATACGGCATAGCTCATCCGGAATATGTCGATCCGGACTGCGCTTTTGCGGATCCGGCAAATCGCGCCGGTTTGCCTTTTGCAGAACTTCTTTCAGATTCTTTCCGGTATATGGCGGTTCCAGGGTCAAAATCTGATAGAGGGTTGCCGCCAGAAGAAAAATATCCGTTTTTTTATCCAACAAAGCGCTTTCGCCACTGGTTTGTTCCGGCGCCATGTAAGCTGGCGATCCCTGAATAATATTTCTGGCCTCGCTGGTCAGCGTGCAGATATCCCTCAAGGTTTCCCGTTGGGCCAAATCTTTTTCTCTATATAAATCACCAATATAACGGGCCAACCCCCAATCCATCAACAGAACTTCCCCATAATGACCGACAATCACATTATGCGGTTTAATGTCTCTGTGAATGATATTTTTTGAGTGGGCAAAGTCAACGGCATCGCAGATCTTCCTGAAAATATTCAGAAGCGAATACATATTGAACTTTTCCAGATACTCCGGATTCTCTTTTCTAATTTCTTTCAGAATAAGATTGAGCGGTTCCCCTTTCATCAATTTCATCGTGAAATACAGGCCTGTTTCTTCCGACAGGCCCAGTTCATGGACGGGAATAATATTGGGATGTTCAAGCATGGCGGTAATTTTGGCTTCCCGGATGAATTCAATGATCGCATGCTCTTCATTTTTAAAGGAAGGTTTGATCACTTTCATGGCTACGGGGCGATGCAAATCCTGGTCGATGACTTCCAGAATCGCTCCCATACCGCCGGATATCAGCTTTCCCTGAAACTTGTACTTCACAGAGGGCATTTCCCGGTGAATGGCACGTCCGTAATATTTCTTCTCGGATTCCGTGAGCACCAGATTCCGGTACTCCACATCGCTCAAATCCAGCAGGGACGCATCCCGGATCGTCTTATCAAAAGGCAGGTCCAGCCGACTGGTCCGCGTTTTAATTTTCCCATCCGTAATGATGAACGTCTTTTCAAAACTGGGATAGTCAGAGCTTTCGATATTGATGGTGGTTTCCGTCATGATCCATTCGTATCCATTTTTCGGGTCAACATACCACAATTATCCATAAAATCCATTGCAAAGATCGGGCATCTTTGTCATAGAATGATTGAATTTTCAATAGTTCAAGCAACCTCAGAAGGGACACGGTAAAAGGTGAAACACCGACATCGCAACCCGGCAGAAAACATCGCGGCGCTTTTTTCATTATTCCTTTTCCTTCTACTGCCCGGATGTTCCGAAAAACCAGCGTACCTGCTCCTTCCTCAAGCACAAACATCCAGTCGTATAACCGAAATCGCCCATCTTTCCGGAAAAAAGGTCGGCATTGTCACCGGCTCGGTTTATGACCAAGCACTCAACAGCAAAAATCCCCTTGCCATTCCGGAATATTTCAACAGTTTTTCCGATCAGGTTGAGGCGTTAAAATCCGGGAAAATTGATGCATTCCTTGTTGATGAGCCCATGGCGCGGGATATGATGCTCCGAACGGGCGGTTTGAAAACATTGAAAGATCTTTTAACATCGGATGGTTATGCATTTGCTTTTTCAAAGAAACGGGCCCATCTGCAAAAAGAGGTAAATGCGGCGCTTCGCGAAATGAAAGCGAACGGAACCTTGCAAAAAATTGATGCACGATGGTTTGGCTCCCATGAAGCCGCCAAGACACTTCCGGATTTTCGACAAAATGGAAAAAATGGGAGAATCCGGCTGGCGACCAACGGCAATCTGGCGCCTTTCGCCTACATGAAACATGGAAAAATCATCGGCTATGACATAGAAATTGCAATGCGGATCGCCGAAAAACTCGACCGAACCCTTGAAATTTCAGATATGGATTGTGCGGCAATTCTTCCCTCTCTCGTGTCGGGCAAAAGCGATATGGCCGTTGGAGGAATTACAGTGACTCAGGAGAGAGCCAAATCCGTTCTTTTTAGTGACTTCAATTATGAAGGAGGAATCGCCGTCATGGTGCGCGCCGAAAACGCTGTTTTGGAATATGACGGGTTGTATGATTTTTGGAATTCGATAACCTTCAGTTTTTACAGAACCTTTATCGACGAAAACCGTTACCAACTGATTCTCCAGGGTTTGAAAGTCACGCTGATGATTTCATTTTTTTCCACAGTGTTTGGCGTCGGGCTGGGCTTGGGCATTTGCGGCCTGCGCCGGTCCAGAAACCGGTGGGCAAATCTTCCGGCCAGAATTTATATCCGGACCATTCAGGGAACGCCCATCATCGTCTTGCTGATGATTTTATACTACATTGTTTTCGGCAGTATAGATATCGGCGCGATACCGGTGGGCATAATAGGTTTTTCGCTCAACTTTTCCGCTTACGTTTCGGAAATGATGCGCTCCGCCATGGATACAGTGGACGAAGGACAAAAAGAAGCGGCCTACGCCATAGGTTTTACCAGAGTTCAGGTTTTTCAAAAAATTGTTTTTCCCCAGGCGGTAAGATACGTTTTGCCTGTCTTCAAAGGTGAGGTTATCTCCATGATTAAAATGACTTCCGTCGTCGGCTACATCGCCATTCAGGATTTAACCCGAATGAGCGACATCATCCGCAGCCGAACCTACGAAGCCTTCTTTCCGCTTGTCGCTACCGCCCTCATTTATTTTGGAATTGCCTATGCCATCGCCCATCTGATTTCCCTACTGGAAATCAGCATGGACCCCAAACAGAGAAAAAGAGTATTGAAAACGGAGTAAGCCCATGATTCGCGTCAGAAATTTATCCAAATCTTTCGGGAACCTGGCTGTTTTAAAAAACATCAGCACAGACATCCACAAAGGCGAAATCATTTCCATCATCGGCCCTTCCGGTGTCGGCAAAAGCACGTTTTTACGCTGCCTCAACCTTCTGGAAACGCCCACAGGCGGCGAAATCATCATTAACGGCATCC
Source organism: Smithellaceae bacterium (assembly GCA_035416785.1). GTDB lineage: Bacteria > Desulfobacterota > Syntrophia > Syntrophales > Smithellaceae > UBA8904. Next base: position 10,098 of record DAOLNX010000029.1, read on the forward strand.
ATCTTCGTGACCGGAAAACCAATGTTTGTGAGCTTCGAAAAAGAATGGGCATGGTCTTTCAATCCTTCAATCTTTTTTCACATCTGATGGTCATGGAAAATATTCTGCTCGGACCGCTCACCGTTTTGAAGATGAATCGGGCCGCAGCATTCGACGAGGGCATGAAGCTACTGACTCTGGTGGGACTTGCGGAGAAAGCCGATGCCTACCCCGACGAGCTTTCCGGCGGCCAGAAGCAGCGGGTCGCCATTGCCCGGACACTGGCCATGCGCCCGGAAATCGTCCTTTTTGACGAACCGACCTCCGCGCTGGACCCGGCCATGACCAGCGAAGTCCTGGCCGTCATTCGCAAACTTGCACAAGACGGTATGACCATGATGATCGTCACCCACGAAATGCAATTTGCGCGGGATATCTCAACGCGGGTTTTATATCTTGATGATGGAATCATCTATGAGGAAGGCACGCCGCATCAGATCTTCCAGGTGCCGCAAAAGGATAAAACCCGTATTTTTATCCATAATATCAAAACTGTTACGTTTGAAATCCGCTCCCGACATTTTGATCTTTACAACCTCAATGCAAACATTGAGACCTTCGGACAAAAACAAAACCTTGTCAGAAAGATGATCCACAACATCCAACTGGCATTGGAGGAACTGATCATTCACAAATTATTCGTCAAGAGCGATCATCCCTTTCCCGTCACTGTCACCGTCGGTCATTCCGGGAAAAAGGTCGAAATTGAACTGACATTGACTTATCGGGGAAAAGCATACAATCCTTTTGAAGATGAAGACAATACCGAAGACATTTCCATGGTAATTGTCAGAAAACTGGTAAAGCAAAACGTTTTCTCCTATTTGCCGGGAGAAAATAAATTGCAAATCATTCTCTAGCCACTGTCTCGAATGCCGGTTCACCCGCCAATCACTGTCTCCACCACAAACTGCTGAAGCAGATGCAGGATATTCGCAGTTGTCCAGTATAAAACCATCCCTGAGGGAAATGAATAAAAAAGAAGGAAAAACGCAACAGCGACGAGTGTCAGAAAGATATTCTGCCAAAATCTGCTGGTGTCATCCGCCGCGGGTACGGGCGACAGTTTGATGGTCAGCAGGGTAGTGACGGCCATGAAAACGGGAAGCACATTAAAATACTCACCGAAATATGGGAGATTCACTCCCATGCTGAAGAGCCGATCGGGTTCAGCCAGGGTTTCCATCCACAGAAATGAAGCGGACCTTAATTCAAACGCCCGTCCAAGAACATGAAAAAGCGCGATAAAGATCGGAATCTGAACCAGCACGATCAGCAGTGGCTTCAGTCCGGCAAACGGGCTGACACCATACCGCTTGTAAAGCTCCAGGATTCTTTCGCTTTGTTCGCCGCCGCGACAGGTGTTTTTAATTGCCTGCATCTCCGGCTGAATGGTTTTCTGAACTTCAGCAAATGCTTTTTGACTGGAAAGCACCTTGCGGGTAAAGGGATACATCACGATACGCACCAGAACGGCAAGCAGAATGATCGACAAGCCCCAGTTTTCAGCAAATTCATAGATAATATTCAGAACCCGGAGCATGGCTGAACATAAAAAAGCGATCCAGAACCACATCCCGGAAAAGAGAATGCCGCTGAAATCGACGCCGCCCGCTTTCAGCGCCGGCAAGGATTTAGGTCCCGAAAAAACAAGAAATTCACGCCGAAGAACCTGACTCGGGCTCAGTCTTTTCATGTGCAAGAGAACCGACAGGGACGGTAGGTACCGTTCCGGAATCTGTGCGTCACCGCTGCTCTTCGGATAATCCAGATGAATATCCGACCGGCCGAAGGCATCTTGGCCGGTCGGGGACAACAACAGAGCAAAATATCTGCTGTGCAGACCGATCCAGTCATACTTAGCGGACGATAATGCCAGCGACCTAAAATCTCTCCTTGTCCCGACAACCTCACCGCCAACTGACAGCGCGGGTTCAACATAAGAGTACATGGTTTCCGCGACGCCAAACCCTCCGGCCGGATATTCGCCGATCCCGGGACCAAGCACAAGTCGGACATCATCCCGAATCTCAACCAGTTCGCCGGATGTGTTTTCCATCTCAATTTTCACGATTAAGAGATCATCGCCCGATAGCCTGATTTTTTTTCGCACTATCAACCGGCCATGATCAGCCGTGCCCGTAAAAAACATTTCCTGGCGGTCTCCGGATATTTCCCATCGGCCGCCACTTACGACAATTCCGTCAAGCGAAAGATGCCGACTCAGTAGTCGACCTGACCGATCCCAGGTCATCAGAGATTTCCACGGCGCGTGATCAGAAGAAGAACCAGCGCGAACATCCCACTGGATCATGGAATCATTTCGCGACAGAAAGGCCAGACGCAGCTTATCCGTCCCAAAAGACGCGTTCATCTCCGCCATTGTCCGGCCTGCGGAAAAGGCAATAAAAACTGTGGAAAAGGCGGCAAGAACGACGATGGTCAATCCTTTTCGAAAACAGGTTATCCATTGAAGTTCCCGGCCGGATATCCGAAGTTGAAATATTTTAAAAACTCTCTTTTCAGCTTTTTTCCACATCGGTATCCTTCTTGTCCAAACTGCTGTCTTTTCTGATCCCGAGAAATTTCAGCAGCTTGTGCCAGAAGAGCTTAACGGTCAATCCGACAGCCACGATGCCGGCTAATATGCCCTGGAGGATGGCGCTTCCAGACCCCGGATCCAGATAGGCATCAGCTGGACGGGCAAACAGCAGACTGAAAGCCATAAAAACAGCCATACTCATTGTCACCAAACCTTTATTTTTCATTAATCAAACTCCTTAAACTGATTTTCTTCACCGCTGCACAAGCAGCCAGACTGCGTCACAAACGACCCTTTTGCATAAGATATAACGTGCGATCTGAATGACTGATGGGTTCAGCACAATGAATTTTAAAATATTTTGAAAAGACAGCTTCAAAACGGTTCTGATCATACTCTTGAAAAATATCCGCTCTTGAACTCAGCAGCTTTTGCACCTGGCTGTCCTTTTTGGGAACAAACTCAATAATCAGATACTCACAAAGACGATGAAAAAATTCCGCAATCTTCACAAAGGGCAAATTGTTCGAAATGGCAAGATGATGAATCAAAGCCAGGGCCATGACGCAATCCACCGGCCCTCTTTGAAACAATGAATCGCGCTCATTGCCGTTCCAGCCCAGGCCAGGACTGGGATTGGTCAGATCAAGAAGCAGCGGCAAAATCCTTCTTTCCTTGTTATCCCTGACGGTTCTGTAATTCAGTTCGACAGCCGACGGATCAACGTCGAAGGAAATCACCGTCACATTCAAGTCAGAGGCAATCCGGCTGAACACGCCCGTATTCGCGCCCAGATCCCACACCTCTTTCGGATTGGCCGTTGTTAAAAAGCCGCGAACAAGCCTCTGCTTTTCAACAAATGCATCATCGGAATAGTTTGTCGCTTGATAATAATCCCCCCATTCCGTGCCGCCGGGCAGCCACTTCAATTTTCGCACAACCTTACGCAGACTTTGCACAATGCCGATCATGCCCGCTTTGCTGACCGGCCGTCCCTTTGTCCCGTTTCCATGTTTCGGCGCAGAAGTGTCACTGTATTTTTTCTGTGTCATCGCATGAAGATGAAGATGCATCAACAGTCCGATATTCAACCTGCTGGCACGCGGCAGCAGGTTGGCAGCCAACGCGAGGGGAATTCCATCAATATTCGCGATCAGCAGCTTATTGAGCTGAACGTCCCTTTTCGCCATTAAGGCTAGCGGAGCAAGGAAGTGCTGACAAAATTGGCGATAGGCGCCCCATGGCCTTCCCTCCACATATTTCTCAAAAGAGAGGGTATCAATCATCACCGGACGGCCCTGATGAAATTGAATATTGTAGGCGGAAGCATCTTTCAGGGACATTCCATGTTCTAATGCAGCAAGCTGGATCTCAAGCGTTAGAAGACCCGCATCCTGAAGCTGACTGAAGCACCATTCATATGGATAAGAAATAAACGCCACGGGTTCCGGCTGAATAATCCGCCAGGCGCAACTGGCGTCAGCAACCGGGCCGTCGACTTCCGTATGACGGATTAAACAGCCCCGCTCCACCAGCTTTTTGTAAAGCCCGGATTCCATAAGCAACTGATAATTTTCGCTGCCGATGCCATTGACCTGCCGGTACAAAACACCGTCATGGCAAAACATAAAACCGGCCGGATCCCGAAATGACGCAGGCAAAGACGTGACCAGGTCGCGGCCGTCAGGCAGGATGAGGTGATCCCCGCATAATTCTTCTTTCATTCCCGCACAACCTTTTTCTCGGCAACCGTCAGCTTCCTCGCGGCTATGCCCAGTTTTCGGCAATCTCTGGAAGCACCGATTTCGCATGGCGCAGTGGGGTTTCTGATGTCAAAAACAATTTTCAACAAGCGGTCCGTAACCAAGTCCACCGGAATGGTTGCCTCATACCAGTCGAGGCCAAGCATCCGCCATTGGGCTATTTTTTTGTCATTGACCTCAACGCCAACTGTCTGGGGTCCTTTGCCGTTGGCAGGAAAGGCTTCGGCATTCAAACGAAGCGTTAAATCCTTGCGCGGATTTTTTTTCAACTCGGCTCTGATGACCGCCCGGGCGCCTTCCGTAAAGCGGTGCTCCGGCTCCTGCACGCTCCACCCCCGCTGAATATAATAATTGGAATTTCCGGCAGCCGAAAAATCGATGATTTCATCAAGTTCAATCGGCAAATGACGGCTTGTTCCCGCGATAAATTCCACATTCGTATTACGCCACGCGGACAAATCCCGCACATCTCCTTCCACAACATACTGCGTCATCGGAGGCATATACTTTTTCGCCCCGCTCCAATAGATACTGGTATAATCGTATCCATAGAAAAAACGCTTTCTTTGATTCGTTTGATCCCGTGAAGAGGTCCGGTCAGAACAAGGAGGAGCCTGATTCCCTGAAAGAATGCAGACAATATCCTCCAAATGCATCGGAGCGTCGGAAGAGGAGAGCACGTTTTTCCCTGCAGCAGGTTTATATAAAAAAAGTGGCCGTGATGAAGCAAGAATACTGTTTCTGGGCCCCTCGTCGCCATTCCGATCGTTCAGAAAGTCGTTGGGCGGATACAACATGCTGCCGTGATCTCCGGCCACAACGATCTCCGCCGTCTCATAAACTTTAAAATCCTTTAACCGCTGCAGCAGCCTTTTCAGCAAACTCAGCACCCCGCGTGACTGCTGAACATAGGATTCTCTGATTTCGGGCATATTTTTCACATATTCAAATTTTTCGTTGACCTGTACAGGCATATGGGAACCAAACAGATGGTAGTATCTGAACACGGAATCCCTGCCAGAGCTTACAGCGGCCTTCCGCTCAAATTCCCGGATAAACCTCAAATCATCGCCGTGTAAATTAGGCGGAACTTTGGCCGTCACGTCCAGGAATTGCACAAAAAACCAGTTGCCCTCGTCATAAAATGATTTTTTTAACACGATGGGCAGCGTTCTGAAAACGCCGCCATCCAAAACCAATAACGCCGGTCTCAACCAACCGCTTACTCCGGGTTCCCCCAGAGAAGCCAGATGAAATTTTGGCGACCGGATGCCGGCCAAAGTCTGACCAGCAAAGGATACCAAGGCAGTGTCATATCCTTTGGCGGCCAGATAATCGGCGATATTAAATTCGGCATTATTCTTTTCGATCCAATCCAGAATGGAAATTTCATTTTTATAATACCTGCCCGTCAAAATCAACGGACAGGCGGCCCCTGTTGATGAAAATCCCCCCAGAGTGTTCGGATAGAACGTGAATCCCTGTAAGAAGGAAACTTCTTCGGGCCAGCGCTGGGCAATTTCACCAAAAATATCGGACTGAAAGGTATCCAGAACAATGATCATTTTATTCTTTGCAGGATGAAATATAAAAGAAGATTCAACACCGCGGCTTGTCTCTTTGCGAACCGCTTCCATCTTTGGCCTGTAGTCCGAAGTCAGCCAGGAACTTGCCAATGTCAGAACACCGAGCAAGATCATTCCCTGGGTTACTGCATGAAAGATTTTTTCCTTCCGGAACGTCAAATAGCCAACAGAAACAATAATGCCCCCCCAAAGCAGAATTTCAAAACATGCGTGATAAATCCAGGCGCGCCACAGGATGCCCCGCCCGTCGAGAGGCCCAAAATTCCAGGCCAGCAGTTGGCTTTGCACCCAGGCGGAAACGGCAAGCGCCACCAGGAGACCCTTTAACACCTTATTCCATGGCCTTTTTTTACCCACAACCAGCAGAACAAACAGAAAACCGGCCATTCCCAGAAAACACAGCAGCAACACCGGCAACAACGCCGATATTGCCACAGAATACTCGGTATGATTCGCCAGATAAAAAGAGAGAGGCGAAACAAGCGTCATCATGAAAGGCAAAGGAATCGCAAAAAACAAGGCATTCCTGGCGTCGGCAGACAGCACTTTTCCTCCGAGAAAATTATAATGGGATATTATTGTGTTTCTTCGTCAGGCGCGCCTCTTTTTTATCCTTCAAGGCGTCCAAAACCGCGATGATGCGCCTGCGCGTCTCCCGCGGAAGAATCACCTCGTCGATAGCACCCAAAGATGCAGCAAAATATGGGTTATTGAATTGCTCTTCATATCCGGCGATCAGTTCGATTCTCTTGGCTGCAGGGTCGGCGGCCGCTTTCATCTCGCTGCGGTAAATAATATTGCAGGCGCCCTCCGCACCCATGACCGCAATTTCCGCCGTCGGCCAAGCCATAACATAATCCGCACCCAACTGCTTGCTGCACATGCCCAGATACGCTCCTCCGTAATCCTTCCGCGTCGCAACCGTGATCTTGGGTACAGTCGCTTCCGAATACGCATGAAGAAGTTTTGCACCGTGGCGGATAATGCCCGCCCATTCCTGATCCGTGCCTGGCAGATAGCCGGGTACGTCGGCAAAGGTCAAAAGGGGGATATTGAAGGCATCGCAGAAACGGATAAAGCGCGCAGCCTTGTCCGAAGCGTTGACATTGAGAACTCCTGCGTAAAACATGGGATTGTTGGCAATGACCCCCACAGGGCTTCCCATAATGCGGATCAGGGCGACGATCATGTTTTGCGCCCACTGCGCGTGAAGTTCAAACATTTCACCATTGTCGGCAACAGATTTGATGACGCTTTTCATGTTGTAGGCCCGGGAAGCCTTGTCCGGAATAATTTTATCCAGCTCGGAACATAGGCGGTCGGCGCTATCCGCTGCAATCACAGGCAACGATGCATTGCAACTGTCCGGCAGGTAGGAAAGCAGCAGTTTGATCTTGTCGAGACAGTCCCGGTCATTTTCCGTAACCACGTGACAGACACCGCTTTTGGCGGCATGCGCCACAGCGCCGCCCAGGTCTTCCTGACTTACCTCTTCGCCAATCACGGCTTTGATGACCTCGGGCCCGGTAATGTACATATAAGAGGTGTTTTTCACCATGAAAATCCAGTCCGTCAGCGCCGGTGAATATACGGCGCCTCCAGCCGTCGGCCCCATGATGGCCGTCAGTTGGGGAATATAGCCGGAAGCTTGCGTATTGCGATAAAAAATCCCCCCGTAACCTTCCAGTGCGGGAACTCCCTCCTGGATTCTGGCGCCGCCGGAATCATTGATTGCCACAAATGGTTTTTGTGCGACAATTGCCATATCCATGATTTTCCATATTTTTTTGGCATGCATTTCTCCCAGGGTGCCGCCCGCGCTCGTAAAGTCCTGAGAGGCCGCAAATACGGTGCGGCCGTTGACCTTGCCGAATCCTGTGATCACGCCGTCCGCCGCAATCTCTTTTTTGTCCATGCCGAAAAGGGTTGCACGATGCTTTACAAAAAGCTGAACTTCCTGAAAAGTCCCCTGGTCAAACAGATATTCCAGACGTTCGCGAGCCGTCAACTTCCCGCCATCATGCTGTTTTTGAACCTGTTTCTCTCCACCCATCTGCATCAGGGCATGAACTTTTTCTTCAAATGTTCTAATTTTTCCAGCAGTTGTCAATTTCTGTCCGTCTTCGCTCATAAATGTTCTCCTTCATCTTTGGCTTTTGCCTTGACCCGGTTTTTGCAGTGCGTTACTATCGAGAAAAGTCCCGAAAAGCTTTCATCAGGCCCGGCCCTGATGGTGCTATCAGGTGCTTAACCTTTTTGGAATAAACTCGCAAGCAGGATTCACCGGGCATGAGAAACTTCAAAATGATCGTGGAGTATGACGGATCTGACTATTGCGGCTGGCAAAGACAGCCCAACGGCTCATCCATTCAGCAAATCCTGGAGGAAGCCCTCGAAAAAATCACAGCAAGCAAGGTAGCGGTCATCGGTTCCGGACGGACGGATGCCGGAGTGCACGCCATCAATCAGGCGGCGAGCTTTAAGAGCCCTACCCAGCTTCCCGCCGAAAAAATTTTCCGGGGTGTCAACAGCGTCTTGCCTCCGGATGTTGTCGTCAAAAACCTGGAAGAAATGCCTGCCGATTTTCATGCCCAGCGCGATGTCATCAGCAAAATCTATGTTTACCGGATCTGCAATCAGAGTTTGAGGCCAGCTCTGGGACGAAACTACTGCTGGTTTATCCGCCATCCGCTGAATCTGGAAGAAATGCGTAAGGCCGCGTTATCTTTATTGGGGACGCATGATTTTTCCTGTTTTTGCGCAACGGGATCGGATGTACAAGACCGCGTGCGAACCCTTACACACATCGGGATCGATACCGGCCCGGACGGTTTTATTGAAATTACGGTGGAAGCCAGGGGATTTTTAAAGTATATGGTACGCAACATTGTCGGAACGCTGGTGGAAGTTGCCCGCGGCAAGCGAGATCCGGATGAAATGAAACAGATTATCGACTCGCGCAACCGCAACATTGCCGGAATGACGGCTCCCGCCTGCGGTCTTTTTTTAAAGGAGGTCAAATACTGATTCTATGAAAGTCTTGCTGATCGGCCATAAAGGAATGCTGGGAAGTGATCTGATGGCACAGTTTCATTATCGTCACGACATCGTCGGCATGGATATTGAGGAAATGAACATCACCCAAGCGTCCGAATGCCGCCGGGCCGTTGACGAAGTTAAGCCCCAGCTCATCATCAACGCCGCCGCCTATACAAACGTGGACGGATGTGAAACCGCTCGGGAGGACTGCTTTGCCGTCAACGCCGAAGCGGTGAAAAATATCGCCGAAGCCTGCAGCGGCAAAAATATTCTGATCATCCATTACAGCACCGACTATGTTTTTGACGGAAACGGCGTCCGTCCCTATCCGGAAGATGAGCCCTGCAACCCCGTGAACACCTATGGAGCATCCAAACTGGCCGGAGAGCAGTATCTTTGCCGTCTGACGGACAATTATCTTATCATCCGCACCGCCTGGCTTTATGGTGTAAAAGGAAAGAATTTTCCGCAGGCCATTCTGGAGAAAGCCAGATCCGGCGGAAGATTGACCGTAGTAAACGACCAGACCGGATCGCCCACCAGCACGCGAGATCTGGCGGCGGCAACCGAGCTTCTGGTGGATAAAAACGCCCGCGGCATCTTTCACGTCACCAACCGGGGTTCGTGCACCTGGTTTGATTTCGCCCGAAAAATCCTCCAGGAAGCCCGCCTGGATCATGTGGAACTGGTGCCGATGAAATCCGGCGAATTGCAACGGGCGGCAAAACGCCCGACCTACAGCGTGCTGGCCATGCAAAAATTCATGGCCACAACCGGTAAAACCATGCAGCCTTGGCAGCTTGCCTTTTCAGACTATTACAAGCATCTGACCAGCCGGACGTGCGTTGCGGAAGCGAGCCGCCCGGCATCCTGAAAAGAACTGTTTTCTCCGGGCCGATATGGTATAATTTCATCAAAGACAAGGAGGCTTTTTTATGAGACTTTTTTCTAAATCACTCATGATCTGCGGGATCATGGCGTTCTTGCTGATGCTACAAAGCTGCCTAGTATCAACGCCATCAACGATCATCACGCCTGAAATTCGCTCCTTGTACGAAGGGGAATACACCATCGATCCATACATGAAGAATCATGTCCCCCTCTCCGTAGCCGTTTTGCCCTTTACAGATCTATCCGGAAGCCAGGAAGGAGCCGCCGCCATGCGGCTGGGTTTCTATAACCATTTCAGCGCCCTGCCCTTCAAGGACATGGAACTTTACAAAGTAGACGATTTACTGAACAAAGCCGGTTTAACGGATGCAAAAATCATTCGCAGCACACCGCCGCAAAAACTGGGACAAATCCTTGGAGTGGACGCTGTTGTTTTTGGAGAAGTATCTGATTTTGATAAGTATTTTGCTGTTCTGTACTCCCAGGTGGCCGTCGGCGCAGAAATCAAAATGTATGATGCAAAAACCGGCAATTTTCTATGGAGCGGCAAACACAAGGTCCGCAAACACGAAGGAGGCGTTTCCACAACACCGGTGGGCATTATTGCAACCGTGATTGCCACATCGCTCAATGTCCGCGACATTCAATTGCTACGCGCCAATGACGATCTGTTCCGCGACATGGTCAAAACCATTCCCAAACCCACACTGGCACAGGCAAAACGCCCCCCGGTTATCACCCTTCTGACGCAGGACACAAAAGGAAAGCCGAAAAAAGCAGGGGACGAAATCAAAGTGGTCATTCAGGGTGCGCCCGGCATGCAGGCATCGTTTGATATCGGGCAATACCGAAAACGCATTGAAATGCAGGAGGTTGAACCGGGTGGTTACTATGGCGTTTACAAAGTTGTGCCGGGAGACAATATTGACAAAGCCATCGTTACCGGTTATCTGACGGACGATTCCGGAAACACCACGCACTGGGTGGACGCCATCGGTTCTGTTACTCTGGATACGCTTGCGCCGGAGAAACCGGACCAGCTCAAATCCATCGGACGTCATCAGACCGTTGACCTGCGCTGGGGGAAAAATCCCGACTCGGATCTGGCAGGTTACGCCATTTACCGATCCGAAACACCTCTTTCCGGGTATAGGCCAATCGGCAAGACGGAATTGAACGAGTTTCAGGATGCGGATAAAACTTTGGTTAATTCCAAAACGTATTACTACCGGATCGCCGCGCTGGATTTCGCCGGCAATGAAAGCCAGATGGCGCAGACCGAGGGCATGCCGATAGCTCCCGGCCCCACGCCCGTATCCGGCGTGATCGACAAAGAAACCCAATGGTATTCAGGCGCAGGCCCTTACATTCTGGAAGCCGATGTCACCATCAAGGACAAGGCCATCTTAACCATCGAACCGGGCACTGAAATCAAATCCAAAGGCGGTGGTCTGATTGTGGAAGGGCAAATCTCCGCCCAAGGAGACAATGACCGGATTATCCGTTTTGATACATTTACCGAAGGCAAACTTTGGCCGGGAATTACATTTGCCAGCGTTAAAGACCGGGAAAACAAACTGGCGTTTGTTCGTGTGCGTCATGCAAAAATCGCCATAAACTGCCAGGCATCTTCCCCGTCCGTGGTTGCGTCGGAATTTACACAAAATGCAGACGGCATCCGCATCGAAGGCGCATTTTCCAAGCCCGTTTTGCAAAAAAACAACTTCTACAAAAACCAGGGAACCGCCATATCGGTGCTGGACGGAGCTCAACCGCGAATTCTGGAAAATAGGATCAACGACAATGAAAAGACCGGCATCATGTTGCTGTCATCGGCAGCCGAAATCTTGCAAAATACCATCGCCAGAAACAAGCATAACGGAATCACGGTCAAGGGATCGGAATCCGTCATCCGCCATAACAACATCATCGACAATCAGCCGTTCAATGTATCGGGCGAGTTCACCGGAACATCCGCAAAAGCACTTGACAACTGGTGGGGAACCTCAAAAATGGCAGACATTTTGCGTGGTCTTCAAGGCCGTATTGACGTTCAATCCGTGCTTGACGCTCCCTATCCGCAAGGGAAAACGCTTCCGGCGGCCATTCTGGACAAAAAACTCAGCGGCATCATCAAGAGCGATTCCTACCTGATTTTAGCAAACAGCCCTTACCGGATATCCGGAGACCTGATCATCGATGAAGGAGCAACGCTCTACATTGAGCCAGGCGTTGTTCTGGAATTTGATCAGAAAACTTCCATCATTGCCCAAAACGGCGGCGTCATCGCACGGGGAACGAAAGAAAAACCCATCACCTTCACCGCTTCATCCTCCTCTCCCGCACCCGGATTTTACGCAAGCGCGGTGCGGTTCTCTCAAGCAACCAAAATCAACAGCTCCTTTTCCTATTGTATTGTAAAGTATGCGACAACCGCCTTTGACATTTACGAAGGTTCACCGGAAATATCCAAAACCTACATCGCGCATTCATCGCAAAATGCCATCTATTGCCGCAAAGACGCATCTCCGGTGATTTCACAAAGCACCTTCGAATCCAATCAGGGAGAAGGTGCCATCACCTGTGTCGGTTCGGCCAATCCTAAAATTTTCCAGAATAATTTCATCAACAATGCCGTGGCCATTCAGAGTTTTTCCACCATTTACCTTGACGCCCGCAACAACTGGTGGGGCGCATCTCCACCCGATGGCAAAATATTCTTTGGAGAAAATATCAATACAAAACCGTGGCTTGAACATGAAAATCCCGACGCATTTCAGGGGAAATCGCGCTAACAGTCCGCTTTGGGAGGCACGGAGTAAATAGGCCGGCCGAATGGATGGATTACACATGAAATATAATTATATCAACGGAGTGTAAAGATAAATGAAAAAGCATCCTTTGGGGAAGTACACCGTCATCGGCTTTGTATGGCTTGCGTTGGTTTTGTCGTCATCAAATTTTTCGTTTGCCGAAACCACAAAAACATTTAAGCAAGAAGAATTGGACTCGCTTCTAGCGCCAATCGCTTTATACGCGGACGGCCTACTAAACCAAATTCTCATGGCTTCAACCTATCCGCTGGAAGTGGTTAAAGCACAAAGATGGGCAAAAGATAACAAGACCCTGAAAGGAGACGCCTTGAAGGAAGCCCTGGCCAAACAACCTTGGGATGAAAGCGTGAAAGCGCTTGTTTCCTTCCCAGACGTTCTGGCCATGATGAACGACAAGCTGGATTGGACGCAGCAATTGGGCGACGCCTTTCTGGCGCAACAGAAAGATGTTTTGGATACTGTGCAGAAACTGCGCAGGAAAGCCTTGGAAACAGGCAATTTGAAAAGTTCAAAAGAACAGGAAATCAAAAAGGAGGGCGATATCATTATCGTTCAGCCAGCCAATCCGCAAGTCGTGTATGTACCAACCTATAACCCAACGGTCGTTTACGGACCCTGGCCTTACCCTGCCTATCCTCCTTATCCGGTTTATGTTTATCCGCCTGGTGCCGCCGCCATCACCTTCACGATGGGCGTCGCCATCGGCGCTACCTGGTACGGAGCAAGTTGCCACAATAACTGGCACACAGGCGTGATCGTTGTTCCGCCTCCTCCACCTCCGCCGCCTCCGCCACCACCCCCGCCTAAACACGGCCCTCAACCGCCGCCTCCGCCCCCCAAAAAGGGCCCCACACCGCCGCCTCCGTCCGCCGTCGAACCAGGAACGAGTCCCAAAGGGACCGACGCCAAACTCCAGCAATGGACGCACAATCCGGAGCACCGTCATGGAGTGGACTATCGGGATCCGGCCACACGTGAACGATTTTCCCCGAAAGGTTCTTCCGTCACGGACAGGAGAAAAGCTCTTCAGGAACGGAGTTCATCCGGCGTTGAAAGCCCCCGGAGATTCGAAGGGAGCAAAGGCGAGCGGCAAAAGACAGGCATGGAAATGGACAGAAAAAATAATCGCTTGGAAACCGGAGAAAAAAACCGGAACCATGCGCCTGTCAATCCGGAACAAAGCGAACAGTTAAAGAACCGTTCCAGAAGCAGCGGAGGCATATCGCCTTTCACGGGCCGCGATGGAACCCCCGCAAGATCTTCCGGGCACGGACTATTTCATGGAGGAGGATTGCACAAAGAATAAGATCGCTCTGATTCATTGAGTAATCTCAAGACACATGAACAAACAGTAGATGAGATACACGATTTCTAATAGAAAATACCACGATCGCAAATCTTGACGGGTGCTTTCCTTCTTGGATATAATCGTGCCTCGTCAGACGGCGAAAAGAAATGTCCGTCAGATGCAGTTCCTGCTGCAATGAAAAAAAGGGCAAATCCGAAATTTATCGGATGCAAAGGGGGAATGTCCCCGCCGGAATTTCCGGCTGGGACATTTTTTTGCATAAAAAACCCCCTGGACGTATGCACTTTTCCAGGGGGGTGTAACAGTGGGCAAAGTAGCTGGAGGGACAACTACTTGGAAAATCTTCTATCTCTAATCGTCAGAAATGTCAATGAAAATCTATATCCGATTAATCCGTTGACATCGTCATTTGATTTCCCTATAGTCCCGCCAACGGACTTTCATTAGGGAGCGATGCGTGATTTATTTTCGCAATGTTAGCCTGTCTTTTCTGGACAAGCAGCTTTTTGACCAGATTAACTGGACCATTCATCCAAAAAGCCGCATCGGCCTGGTCGGCGACAATGGAACGGGAAAAACAACACTTTTCCGCGTCATTCTTGAGCAGGTGCATCCTGACACGGGCTTTATTGATATTCCGGACAGAAGGCAAAAAAAAATCGGTTACCTGCCACAGGATTTCATTGAACTCGATGCCATCGGTCTGATCGAATACCTTCGCCGAAAAAGCGGAATCGCCGAACTGGAAGCTTCTCTACGTTCTTTGGAACAGCAAATCTCCACCGTAAAACACAATACCCATGAATACAGCGAACTGACCCGACGGTACAACCAGGCGACGTCAGAATACGCCGCCTGCGACGGCTACACCTTTGAAGCACGCGCCAAACAGATTCTCAAAGGCTTTGGATTTCGAGAAAAGGACTTTACCAGTACCTGCGATGTTTTTTCCGGTGGCTGGAAAATGCGTATTCTGCTGGCCTCCATCCTGCTGGCCCGGCCGGACATCATGTTGCTGGATGAACCAACCAACCATCTGGACACCGAAAGCATGGAATGGCTGGAAAGCTATCTCAAGGATTATCCGGGAACCATTCTCGTCATCTCTCATGATCATTTTTTTCTCGACAAGATCACCTCGCAAATTGCAGAACTGGCTCACCGGCGCATTTCCATCTATAAAGGCAACTACACCTATTATCTGGCCGAAAAAGATCGCCGGCTCGACGCGCTAAAAAAGGAGATGGAACTGCAAAGAGCGGAAATCAAGAAAATTGAAGCTTTCGTCGAAAGGTTCCGCTACAAGGCCACCAAGGCCGCCCAAGTGCAAAGCAGAATGAAAATTCTGGATAAATTTAAAGAAATCAAGACCGAGGGCAATGGGAAAAACGTTGCCATGAAATTCCCGGAAGTCAGAAAGAGTGCAAAAGAGGTTGTTCAAGTAAGCGGTCTGGAACACTCCTATGGCGACCTGACCGTTTTTTCGGACTTGAATTTTTCTCTTTTCCGCGGCGACAAAATCGCTTTCGTCGGCGTCAACGGGTCGGGAAAATCAACATTATCCAGGCTTTTGAGCCTGTCGGAACACCCCACCCATGGCCGCATAACGTATGGCGATGGCGTCCACATGGCTTTCTATTCACAGGAAAGCTCGCAAAACCTCCATTATTCCAATACCATCTGGGAAGAAGTCCAGTCGGTTCCCTCCTGCGCTGACGACCAGTCCAGACGCAATCTCCTGGGTGCGTTTCTCTTTTCGGGTGATGACATTTTCAAGCCCGTAAGGGTTTTATCCGGAGGCGAAAAATCCCGTCTGGCGCTTTTAAAAATCATGCTGCTGGACACGAATTTCCTCATTCTGGATGAGCCGACCAACCACCTGGACATCAAAACAAAAGATGTTTTTCAAAATGCACTGATGGGGTATTCCGGAACTGTGGCCATTGTCTCTCATGACCGCTACTTTCTTGATCATCTCGTCAACAAGGTCTTTGAACTCAAAGACGGAGCCATTACCGATTATTCAGGCAATTACTCCTACTTCATTGAGAAGCGCTCTCAATTCCTGTCGGAAAATTCGCCCAAAGACTCCCGCTGCGGAACCAGCACAAGTCCCGAGTCGCTCAAAGAACAAAAAAAACGGGAAGCCCAGGAACGAAACCGTTTATCCAAAATAAAAAATTCTCTGAAAAAAGATCTGGTTGCCGAAGAAGAAAAAATCACCGATCTAGAAACCCGGAAAGCCAGCCATGAAAATACCTTATGCGATCCGCAAACTTATAGAGATGCAGCTAAAACGAAATCCCTCAGGGTCGCCTTGAAAGCCATCGAACACGATCTGGAAAAGAGCTATTCCCGCTGGACGGAATTAAGCTGTCAACTGGAAGAAATGGATGATCCTGCACCGGGGCAGGACGCATAGCCTATAGTCGTTATTGATCACCGGAACCAACCTTTGGCCGCCGGAGGGCCTTTTCAACCAACGCACGGATTTCATCAAAGACCAAAAGCCTAACCTTTTTTAAACTGAGCAATCTGGCGGGAGATGGCGGCAATAATCAGAAAAAGTTCCAAAAGATCAACCGGGCGTCTGAAGCTGATTCATCCGACAGAGCCGAATCAAGCCCCATCCAGACCTGATTTTTCCATATGCTGATACCAGGAAGCCGGATCCAGCAGAAATTCTTCTGTGGCTTTCAATGAAAGAAGATGTTCACGTTCCACCGACGCAAGCATCTGAAAAAATTCCTTTTCTCTGAAATCGGTACATTGTTTTTCCAGTTTGGAATACAGGGCCACACCGCGCGCCTCAAAATCAATAGCCGTGCGGACGGCTTTCAGCTCTTCGTCCGTACCGGCAATCTGCGCCGACTTTTTATCAGACATAGATTGTAAAATCGTTCCGGATAAAGATGGTTTTACTTTCAGGGGTACGGTTTCCGGCCATTTTTTCTGCTGTTCCCATTTCTGATGAAGCTTGGTCAGGATCTCAAAATGCTCCTTTTCCTCATCGGCAATCTGTTTGAACATATTTTTGCCCGCCATATTTTTCGTTTTCCGGGCATGGGCCAGGTAAAATTCGCGTTCGTTTTCTTCATTTTCCAGAGCAAAAGCCAACGCATTCATTCTTTTATCCATCGAATACCCTCCTCTTGGCAGATCGTCTGATTTGCATAAGCATTTTGTAGCATTATAGGGGATTTCACCAGTTCAGGCAATACGTTTTTCTCTGTTCAAAATCTTCTTGGCGCACGAGACTTCGCCAGCCATTCACGACATCGATCGCTTTGTCCTTTTCCGGCAAACATCTTTGGCTAACCAAATAAATAATGATTTCAACATCATATAGCACAATGGAAATCTTTGTCGATGGTTTTTCCGACGTTCGGCAGCCTGGCTTCGGCTTTGAGTTTGGACCACCGCACTTCTTTGCTCGGTATTTTATCAAGAGATCGCCCTCTTATCCGGAAAGATTATCTCCGTCGGGGCAAGTCAGGATCTCCCCCTGGACTTGCCGAGCCTTCAACAGGCCCGGCACATCCATCAAACAAACCAAGCCTTCCGGTGCGATCACCAGAGCCAAAAGGGCAGGCAGGCGGCAACGCGCGGCAATAAAAGGGGGGAGCGGAAAAATCTCTCGGATGGAAAACGTGCAAAGATCAACAGGAACACCAACTGAAAACGCCGCGGCGCTTTCCGGAGTGCGAACCCTCAAACGCTGACGAACACTTCCGGATAGATCCTCGGGTAAACCCAACAGAGACTCCACCGTTCGCAAAGAAGCATCCACAGATCCGTCCGAGCCTTGGATCTGCGAAGCCTCAATGCCAAACCTGCATCCGGCCGCGCAAAACACCACAAAAGGCAAGGATTCTTCTTCACGGCACAAATCAGCATCGGAAACGCAACCGGTCATCCCATTCCCCGAAGATACTGGGTAAAAACTTTCTCCAAATCCAGCACCGTGACCAGACGTTCCCGGAAACGGAGAACTCCCGAGGCCAGAAGCCCTGTCTGTTCCGACAGGCCTGCCGGGGGAATTTGCAGGGCGCTTCGGGGAACCTCCACCACATCCATCACCTGATCCACGCGCAGACCGCTGCTCATCGAATCTGTCCGCGCCAGCAAAATGGCAGACTTTCCCTCTTCTTCGGGAGGTTTGATCTGCATCAGATCATGGAGCCGGAAAACCGATTCGATGTCGCCGCGGACATTGATCACACCTTCCAGAGACGAAGGGCACCCGGGTACGAAAAAAACATCGGCATGGGCCAGAATCTCCCGGATTTGCGTTCCCGGAAAGGCAAACCAGTCCTCTGCCAGCGAAAAGATCACCAGGGTCACAGTTGGCTCATCTTCCTTCACGATCTGCCTCACGTCATTTCGTCTTTTGGCCAGAAGTTGTTCCAGATGGGATTCACTCATGGTTTTTCGCCTCTAACGAGACGGCTACCTGGTTCCGCCCATTGTTCTTGGCACGATAAAGGGCCTGATCGGCCGCTTCACGAAGGCTTTCCAGGTTTTCGTAGCCTGGAAAATCCGCGATCCCAGCACTGAAGGTGCAGGCAAACGTTTCGTCCTTGCCGTTAAACCGAAGACGGGCAAAATCCGTCAACAATTCCTCAACCAGCGTCACCGCCCTTTCCGGAGTGATGTCCGTCAGAATCAGGGCAAATTCCTCTCCTCCGTAACGGCCCACCACATCCGAGGCGCGCAGCCGTTGTTTCAAAATTCGAGACAGGGCCAGGATCACCTGATCCCCGACAGGATGGCCATACGTATCGTTCACTTTCTTGAAATGGTCAATGTCCAGCATGACAAAACATAGACTTGCATTGCGACGCCTTGCTTCAACCAGCGCTTTGACCAGAAGCTGTGTAGTGGTGGTGTGGTTGAACAGTCCGGTCAGGCTGTCTCTCACCATCATCGAGTGCAAAGAGCGCATCCGTTCCGCCCGCATTTCCACGGCCGCCACCAGTTCGGACGGAACCACCGGCTTGATCATAAAATCCTCCGCGCCGATACGCAGGGCGGATATCTGCTTTTTCCGGTCGGATTCTCCAGAAAGATAGATAATCGGCATAGCCAGATATTCAGGCACCTGGCGAATCACCTTGGCCAGATCGCGTCCGGAACACCCCTGCATGTACATATCCATCAAGACCAAATCGGGACGAAATTCCTGAAGAACATTTAAAACATCCGCGGGATTGACGACGCTGCGCGCTTCCATTCCGGCCTCCCGCAAAATCAGTCCATGATAATCGGACATCATGGGATCATCATCCACCAGCAAAATACGATAAGGCTCCGGCTGCTGCCGGCCGGTGAGCATGTCCAGAACCATCACCAGATCATGAATGCCAGCAGGCTTGACAAAATAGGCGCTGCCTCCCGCCAGAACCGCGGACAGGCGGGCCTCGAAATCGCTTCGTCCGGACAGGAAAATGACCGGCTGCGGAAAATCATTATCCCGTTTCAGAGAACGGATCAATTCCGTCCCTGCCACACGTCCTTCAGGAAAATGAATGTCCATAATCAGGACATCGGGACGGTGATCGGGAAGCGCCGTCCTCAGGCTGTCCGTTGTGGCAAAAAAAGCTGTGTCATAGCCAAAACAGGCAATCTGAATGGATAACTGTTCCGCCAGAAGCACATCATCA
This sequence comes from Smithellaceae bacterium, assembly GCA_035416785.1. Taxonomy (GTDB): domain Bacteria; phylum Desulfobacterota; class Syntrophia; order Syntrophales; family Smithellaceae; genus UBA8904. Next base: position 29,764 of record DAOLNX010000029.1, read on the forward strand.
TCGCAAATAAATACTTTTTTCTGCGAGGTATCCTTGACGCCTGCACGAAATTCTGCCTGCTCGTCGAAGCTGTCCGCACGGCCCTGCTCTGCAACGTCCGGCTCTGTCATCGCCGATGCCACTCTTCTCAACGCTAAAAATTGCCTTTCCATTTCTTCCGACCAGGATGGATACTGAATCGTTTCCGCAGGCTTTGCATTGAGCAAGGTTTCTGCCGCCGCCGCGGTGTTGCCCAGGTCAGCAAAACCGAAAGACCGACCCGTGCCTTTCAGACCGTGAAGAATGCGATGCAGTTCCACCAGGTTTCCCTCGTCGGCGGGATTTTCCCTCAACCTGGTCCACAAATCGTTGATTTCTTTCAGACGCTCTGGAATTTGTTGAAAAAAGCTGTACCGGAGCCGTGCGATCTTGCGCGCCGCGGGTTCTCTGGCTGATTCGTTCATGGTGCACCTCCCGGCAACACCTCCGCAATCAGATCAGGCAGGCGCTCGGCAAGAAACTCATCTTTCATCAGGCATCCCGTCAGACGCGGTTCCAGACGAAGGGTCTCCTCCCGGTCATCCCCGGTTAACAGAATGAAAGGGATCAAGATCCGGCGATCGATCATTTCCCGAAAAAGATCAATACCGCTGATCACCGGCATGTTCAAATCGCTCACCACGATATCAAAATCTTCCTCCAGGTTCAAATGTTCGAGCGCTTCGACGCCATTTTCCGCCAAAACCACTTCAAAGCCCTGATCTTCCAGAATAGCCGAAGTCATCTCTCCCGCCATCGGATCATCATCCACCACCAAAATTCGCATGGTTTCTCCTTTCTTTGCCGCCTTTATCCAAGAATGGTTTGCAACGTATCCATCAGACTGCTTTGATTCAAGCCGCTTTTTACAATATAGGCGTCAGCGCCCGCCTCCATTCCCCGCCGCTTGTCCTCTTCGCGTTCCCGCGACGTGATCATCATGATCGGAACATGCCGGTAACGATCCTCGGCTCGCAGACGCTTCGTCAACGTAAAACCGTCCATATTGGGCATTTCCACATCCGTCAGAACCGCATCAAAATCATCCGCCAGCGCTTTTTCCAAACCATCCTGTCCGTCTTCAGCAAGCAAAACCTGATAATGATAGGCTTCCAGAAGATCCCGGACCACTTCCCGCGTCGTCAGGGAATCATCCACCACCAGAATCCTTTTCTTTTTGATCGTTTCCGAAGTGCCGGATGTCGTCCGTCCATCGGTGTGAGCGGCCCGGTGCAGGCGTCTTGATCTGTCCAGCAGAGCCGGCGTATGTAAAATGCAGACCAGCTCTTCCTTGCCGGTCATGACGACACCGGATACCAGGGGAAGGCGGCTTAAATGTCCGGGCAGGGGTTTGACCACCATGTCGTGTTCATCAACCAGACGGTCCACGATGAGGGCGAGCTTCTCCATCCGATCCTGCACAATCACCAAAAGCGACCCGCCTTCATTTGCGGCCCGACGGGAACCTGCACGGCGAACCGGTCGGGATGGCGCCCCCACCAGCCCGGCCAGAGACGAGACCGGAATGAATTCATTCTCCAGAACGACGGCGTTCTGGTTTCCCGCCACGCTGATCAAAGATCCGGCCGGAATTCGCCGCAATGCAGTCACATTCCTGGCCGCAAAACCAAACGGGCAGCCATTGGCTTCCACAATCAGAATGCGCATCACCGCCAGGGACAGAGGCAGGCGCAGAGAAAAAACCGCTCCAC
>DAOLNX010000030.1:0-31394 GCA_035416785.1 Smithellaceae bacterium
TTTCCCAGTCCGGTGTATAATCGCTTATGGCGCGAAAACGTCTTTCGCTTTCGCGTAAGGCAAGTTCCATTTGTTTACGTTCGGAAATGTCATGGATTAAAGATAAAAGGTAGCGTTCCTGTCCCATTTCAAGAAACCTGGCGGAAAAAACAACATTCCGAATCTGGCCGCTCTTCAGCCTCATCATCACTTCCGTGCCGTTGATATCCCCATTTTTTTTCAACGCATCAAATATTTTTCTTCTATCCTCCGGATGGATCCATATTCGAAGCTCCAGTGCAGATTTGCCAATCACTTCTTCGCGGGAATATCCTGTCCAATCTATATATGCCTGATTTATATCTATTATTTTCCCGGTATTCATTTCGCTGATCGCAATAGGATCAGGGGTCATCTGAAAGATATAGGAAAATTTTTTCTCGGATACGGAAGGGTTTTCTTCAGAATTTACATGATCGGTCATGCTGGGTTTGCATTCTTTCAATGGTCGGATTGTCCATATTCAGCCAAAGTGGTTTCATGATAAACCGGTACATTGATAAAAACAAGTATTTTTCATATCAAGGAAATTGGAATAAAAAAAACGAGAACCGCAAACGCCGTCTCATCTTTTAGCTGGAGTCTTTCATTTTCACTTGGTCTATTTTAGGGCGATGATCGCCACGAAGACCCTGTGGTTCCTTATTACATCAACATCCAGTAGAATTGACTCATAACGTACGCCGCAGTACCTCGTTAGTTCTAATTTAATACCGGCAAAGCATTTGTCAAATCCAAAATCCAATTCCCTCTAATGAATTATTATGTTTTTATTGATAGAGGACATCTTAACGCTGCTTTATCCTTCTTACGGTTGCTTTTACCTTTGCATTCATTTGCTTGACTTTCCTGTAAACCCATTGCCCCCTTGGTATTTTTAGAATGATATTCTTCTTCTCCCTTCTTGGCTCCATAAATGCCTCCTTTACATGAAAAATGATTTGAACAGGACGACCATGAGCATCAATGCTCCTCTCCTTTGGCAAACACATTGTACGTTTAATTTATTTACAGATGAAATCATTGTCAAAGACAAACCGTGGTGTCAGCCGGAAAATGCAAAAAAAACGAGAGACATGACGAGAAAAACTATATTCCCGAATTGGCCAGCATGGTGCAAAAACTGTTGATGATGCCCACCAGCCGGGGATGAGATACTTCAAACTCCTGAACCGACAATATCAGACCTTCCGTCGATAAGTTTAAAAGGGTAGGTTGCTTTTCGGATCGAGTCGCTTCATGAGTGGACAATTCAGCAAATCCAACAATGCTTTCCGCCTGTTCACGATGCGTCTCCGAAAGATCATCCATTTCCGCCTTCAGGGTTTCAAAAAGCGACAGCAACTCTATCTTATCGCTTTCTTTGATGGAATTGCTCTGCTTCAGCTTCGCTTCAATCTTATCAAGACGATCCTGAATCACGGCGTCCTCCTTTGCCCGGTCTGATGATGGAATGCTCCTGACCTCTGATATTCTTTGATTAAATTATACGATTCCTGTTTCCGCCTGTCAAGAAAATCCCAAAAATCCCAAAAATCCCAAAAATATTGTGTAGAATCGTTATTGGCAACCCACTTTCATTTCGTGTATGATCATCACAACAATCACTTTTCCAGAGGATGGACTATGAAGAAAAAATCGCCTTCTCGGAAACAACCCTTTGCCAAAATAGAAGACCATTCCTTTCGCCGGATTTTGGAGGAGTCTGCAAAACAGATCCAAAGAAGCGAAGAAAAATACCGTCGAATCTTTGAGAATATCCAGGATGTTTACTATGAAATTGACATGGAAGGCACCATCCTTGAAATTTCTCCATCCATCGAAAAATATTCATCCTTCAAACGTGAGAATCTTCTTGGCAAATCGATTTATGATTTTTACGCGGATAAACAGGACCGATTCGCTTTCCTGCAGACCATTCATGAAAAGGGCTATGTCCGTGATTTTGAAATACGTCTTCAAGACCAACAAGGCATTGTAAAAACCTGCTCCATCACCGCAGCAATATTGGCCGGAGACAAGGAGGTTCCGCAACTGATCGCCGGTTCCATGAGGGATATTTCAGAGCGTAAAATGGAAGAGGAAATCCTGAAGCAAAGAGAGGAAGAACTCTCCGTACAATCCAAAAATCTTATGGAAGTTAATACAGCGCTTAAGGTGCTGCTGAAGCAACGAGAAGAAGATCGAAAAGAAATCGAGGAAAATATATTAATCAATATTCATTCCTGCATTCTGCCCCAATTGGAAAAGCTCAAAGAAGGTCCATTAACGAATCATCAAAAAAAAGCTCTGGAGATGATTCATATGCAACTGCATGCAGTCGTTTCACCCTTCAGAAACAGACTTTCGCAAACCGCGTTTTCCCTTACCCCCCAGGAAATGCAGGTGGCGGATTTGGTAAAAAATGGCCTGGCCACAAAAGAAATCGCCTGCTTTCTCGGAATTTCAATTAAAACCGTTAATTTCCATCGAGACAATCTCAGGAAAAAACTGGGCATCAATAACCGCCGTGCCAACCTTCGTTCCCTTCTTTTAAAGCTGGCATCGTAATACCTGTTTTTCCCCCATACTTTCCTAACCATCCACTTGTATTGTTTTTCGGTTATGATCTGCTTACCTTAATAAAAAGAATATATCCGCTGTTCACCAGCATGGAGAAAGAAAATGATGTTTCAACCCAGAAAAATCCTCACGCCAACGGACTTCTCAAACCATGCAGAACGGGCGTTTGATATGGCCCTGAGTATCGCGTCACGTTATCAGGCCAGAGTATTTCTTCTCCATGTCATCAACAATTCGATACAGCAGTATGCGGGCGATTATGGTATTGATAAAAACACCATGGAACGGGTAATGAGCGAAATTATTGTTTTTGTTAATGAAAAATTAAAGGAAACCCTTCTTCTAGATCATGACCCCAGACAGATCAAAGTCATTCAGGAGGTTCGTCACGGAAAACCCAGTGAAGAAATTATCAAGGAGACATGCGAACGGAAAATTGATCTTCTGGTGATGGCCTCACATGGAAAAACCAGTATGAACCACTTTCTGATGGGAAGTGTGACGGAACGAGTCATCCAAGAGGTAAAATGTCCCGTGCTTCTGATGAGAAGCCATTTGAGAAAGGAGGTATAGCATGTATTTCATGATGATTTGTACCTGGGAAACAAAAGATGAAAAAGAAGTAAGAACAAGAAATGTTGACTGGAAATGGCCGGAGGACGTCAAAGTGATCAGCGAATTTTATGATCTCCAGGGACGCAGAACGATATATGTCGTTTACGTAACGGACGCCAAGGGCTTAATTGCCGCGCGGGCACCCTGGCTTGATATCATGAAATTTGAAATCTTTCCGGTGTATCCGCTGGGTGAAACAAAGAAACAACTGGCAGGATAAAGAAAGGAGGGAATTTTATGCATACCGTTGAATTAACTTCGGAAGAAAGAACCATCCTGTTGGAGACTCTGGAGAGAGCCGAGCATAATCTGCGGGTCGAAATTGTCAATACCGACAAACGGGAATTCCGGCGTGAATTAAAGCAGCGGGAAGCCGTGATGGAATCTCTGCTGAATCGCCTGCGGAACACGCCAAATTGAAACCTTACGATCAATACTGAAGGAGGTGATCCCTGTGTATAAAAAGATTCTCGTTCCTCTGGATGGATCCATACTGGCGGAGTGTGCATTGACCCATGGAATGAATTTCATGAAAACGGGTTTCGCAGAAGAAATGATCATTCTCAATGTTGTGCGTGAAAATTTTATGATGTTTGAATACGGGCCATCCGATCTGGAAATCATCGAAAGATGTAAAAATGAAGCCATGAAATACCTTTCAGATATTGAGGAAAAACTCAATGCCGAGGGAATAAAAGTTCAAACGCAATTACTGATCAACGACCGGCCGGCTGAAGCCATATCTAATTACGCCACACAAAACGGTATTGATCTGATCATTATTGCAACCCACGGCTATACAGGTCTGAGAAAGATGATGTTGGGGAGTGTGGCGCTCAATGTTCTGCATGATGCACATGTGCCGGTTCTGTTGATCAGGCCTGACTCCTGTCGGAGCTGAACATTTTGGAAAAGGAGATCCATGGATCGTTGTTAGTGAAAAATAAATGACAACGAAAAGTCATTTTTCGTTGAAAAATTGAAAGAGAAATTCCCATAAGGGTCCTATCTGCCTGAGATGACCAAATGGGAAAGTGTGGCACCGCATCATACAGAACGGCTGTTATCCATCATCGCCTCCTGTCCGGTCTCATCAACTGGTTGACATATAACAACAATCATTTTATATTAAATTCAAGAAAGAAACCGAAGCATCTTGTCAAGAGCTTGCAAAGGGAGTATGAGCAGATTACTTGGGAATGCTTGCGATAACTTATGATAGGTCAATATCTAAACACGGAGGTGGAGAATGGAAAATACAAAAAAAATACTGGCGGTAAGCTGGCTGACCAAATATTGCCAGAGTACAATTAACAAAGCAATTTCCTTAGCCGGAAAATATAACGCGGAACTGACCGTAATACACGTTGTCGATACGCTATGGCAGCAGGGATGGAACCTGCCGATGGTGTCTCAGGCCAAAGAGCAGAAAAAGGACATGGACAAAATTAAAGGAGAACTGGAAAACTTTATCGACAATGAAAAAAACAAGGGCATCAAGATTCAAACTGTCGTCAAATCCGGAGAACCCGCTGAAGAAATATTGAAATACATTGAAGAAAACAAAATAGATCTTGTGGTGTTGCGCGCCCATGCAGAAGGACGTACAGAGCGTATTTTGATTGGAGACAGCAATGATGTGCTCTTCCGTAAAATGCCCTGCTCAATTTTTTTATTGAAAAATTAGCTTTCGTTTGAACCGTACATATACGCAGCGCTGAAATCCTGTTGGAGGAGGACGATTGACCATGTATCAAAAAATTCTGGTTCCCCTGGATGGTTCAGCGCTCGCGGAATGTACCCTTCCTCATGTGATCAATTTAGCCAAAGAAGGCTCCATCGGCGAAGCTGTCATCATAACGGTGTCATTCCCTCAAAACGCACCGCTGGAATATTGGACGCCTCGCCGTGATGAATTTATCAAGTATCTTTCCAATATCCAGGCAAGACTTGATGCAGAAGGCGTTAAAGCAAGAACGGAATACTTGGAAGGCGGCAGACCTGCAGAAATCATCTCCGATTACGCTCATAAAAACGCCATCGATATGATCATCATCGCCACACACGGTTACACCGGGCTCAGAAAAATGGTATTGGGCAGTGTAGCGCTTGAAGTTCTCCATGACGCCCGTGTGCCGGTGCTGATCGTCAAGCCCTGTACATAAAATGAAGCCTTTCTCGAACCTGCCGCATTCCGGTCGAAAGAGATTTTTTATTTTCCCCCGGCTTTTATTCTGGCTGTTTCTTCCGCCATCGCCCCGTATTTATTGGTTTTGGCGGATTCCACATATTTGCTTTTCTTCGCCACGGCTGCCATTTTCTTCAAGGATTTCAAGGGAGTTTTCGTAATCGTACTGTTGGCGATCCCTGACGGCACTCCTTTACCAAGATCCGGATCAATCATAAACGTCACCCGTGTCTTCTCCCGATCCACCCATTCCAGTGTAAACAGCGAATTGAATGACGGCATTCTGACATAACCTTTGCCTGTATCGTAAGAGACCTCATTCGTGGAGTCCGCATAAATGAGAATCCGCCCGCTTTTCTTGTCATTGATGGTCTTGCTTTTCAGCACCATGTCCCTGTCCGTCAGCAGTGTGATATGCTGGCGGAACCAGAATATAATGACGTCATTTTTTTCATCCACGACTTTAAGCACTTTCGTATCTTTACAATCTTCCATCCAATCCGGATAGTTTTCAATGTCGCGCAGAATCGTGCCCAAAACCTCAATTCTTGCCGGTATGGTACAGACGGTTTTGGCCGCCACATAATCCCTGCCTGAAACAACACTGGTATAGGTCTGACATCCATCTTCCGTTTGCACAAGCTTCCATTGATACTTGTCGGCAGCAAAGCCGGTTGTGGACACCATGAGAAACATTATCGCTAAAACCATGATATTTCTTTTTGACATTTTCTGACGATCCTCCTCCCGAATGTTTTGATTGTCCCTTTTTGCACATTTTACACGATACTTCAATCACCTGATGAAAATTTCAACGGGCTATCGTCTTTCATAAATCTGCTCATCACCAAGATCATTGTACTTTGATCATGACTTTGCTTGAAAAAGAACGTCTATTTTTTCAACTGTTGGCAAGGAGAACAAAATTTCCTTGAATTTCAGCACCTTCTCTATTGACAGAAGGAAAAAAGGAGCATATAGCCTTGCGTCAATACAGTTCACAAGGCAGGTTCCATGCTGGAATTAAAAAACATCCATTTCTCAGCGCCGGAAGGCGGCGAAAACGGCAGCAGTCCGCGCACCATTATCGACGGGATTAATTTTACTTTTGAAGACGGTAAGTTTTACGCAATTACCGGACCAAACGGAAGCGGGAAAACCACTTTGGCCAAGCTGGTTATGGGAATCTATTCGTTGTCTCAAGGCGAAATTCATTTCAACGGGCAAAATATTTCCAGCCTGACCATCACGGAACGGGCCAAAGCAGGTATTGCCTATAGTTTTCAGCAGCCAGCACGCTTCAAGGGCATCACTTTTCGAGATCTACTGCAAATGGCTACCGGAATCGAAGATGAGAGCAAGCTTCTGGAAATTCTGGGACGTGTGGGCATTTGCCCGTTGTCATTTCTAGATAAGGAAGTGGACACAAGGCTTTCCGGAGGAGAAATAAAAAAAATCGAGTTGGCAACAACCATTGCCGCTAACCCGAAGCTGGCGATTTATGATGAACCGGACACGGGAATTGATTTATGGACAATTGGTCCTATGGTCAGTCTCCTCAAAAAAGAACTGACAGATCATGGCACCACCATTGTGGTCAGCCATAATAAAGCCTTTTTAGAAGCAGCGGACATCATCCTGATTCTGGATGCAGGAAAAATCATATACAACGGAAATCTGGAATACGCACTGCCGCTTCTGGATGATTTGAGCGTATGTACTTATCGGGAAAGTTGTGAAGGAGATCGTGATGCTGGATGCTATAGATAAATCGCTGTTAAAAACGGTCGCCGAACTGGAAGAATTACCTAAGGGAGCCTATAACATTCGCAAGAATGGAAAACTCCTGAGCCGTCATGTCTCGGCCAACATCAATATTGAAACCAACGACGACGAAACAGGCATCATCGTCAAGATCAAGGCAGGAACAAAGAACGAATCCGTTCATATTCCGGTGATCTTAAGCCAGGCCGGTCTTTATGATGTGGTTCGAAATACCTTCATCATTGGGGACGACGCAGAAGTCACAATTGTCGCAGGATGCGGCATCCATTGTGGAACTTCCCAGCCTGAAGGACACGCGGGTATTCATGATTTTCATGTCGGGAAAAAAGCAAAGATCACCTATGTTGAAAAGCACTATGCATCCGGCGAGGGACAGGGCAAAAGATCCCTTCATCCGACAACCCGGGTATTTCTGGCCGAAGGCGCCAGAGCGGAATTTGAACTGACCCAGATCGCCGGAATCGATGAGGCCAACCGAGTCAACGAAGCCGTGCTGGGCGCAAACAGTCTGCTTTTGATCACGGAAAGAGTCCTGACCGACGGGAAGCAAACAGCCGTTTCCACCAACAATATTGTTTTAAAAGGCGCCGGCAGCCGCGCAAATATGATTTCACGCTCTGTCATGAAGGGAGACTCCCGGCAAACCTTTTACGCGCTGATGGATGCACAAAACAAATGTTTCGGTCACATCGAATGCGATGCGATCATTATGGACAACGGAACTAATGAAACCATGCCATCTCTCAAAGCCGGTCATCCGGATGCGGAGCTGACTCACGAAGCATCTATCGGTAAAATAGCCAGCGATCAGCTGACCAAACTGATGAGTATCGGGTTGACCTACGATCAGGCCGTCAACAGAATTATTCAGGGTTTCCTCAAATAAGCCATCTGGGAAGGAACCCTCCGGAAAACCGGGCCCATGAGAATACCAATTCCGTCACGCGCAAAGGATAAAAAACAAAGGGGGATTCAGCATGCATCAGGAAGAAGTCGTCGGCCTTCTCGACACCATTGAAAAGCAAATGATGAATGAGCAGGCCATGGGCTTTTCTCCGGAGGTGTTGGCCATTCTGGATAATATCGAGGCAAGCAACAACGAAATCGAAATGCTGAAATTCCACATCGGTCATGATGTCCTCATGCGGGTTTTCAGTTTTGCCAATTCCGCTTATTATGGAAGCTTGAGCAAAGGCAGCATCCATACTTTTTATGAAGTGGTATCCCGGCTGGGCATGAGCCATACCAAAGCACTGATCATTATCATTGCGTTACATCTTCTCGCCCATGAGGACGAGGAAGTTGAAACCATATTTGCCCGCTGTTTCGCTTCAGCCGTCATGGGAAAGATTTTCGCGGAGCAGGTCGGCATGCGCGATGATACAGCTAAAAAAGTTGAATTGGGCGGTCTTTTTTCTGAAATCGGCCGCATGATCATTCATGTATATAAAAAAATTCACGCCCAGGACGATGAGCGGATTGACGACATCTTCACTGATAATTACCATCCCTATTTAACGGAACGACTCATTGACGCATTTGCACTTCCCGACTATCTTAAAACCATGGTGTTTCATCAAGGACTCGTCGTTGAAGCCAACTCCATCACCATGTCCGGCATCACCCGATTGGCCGTTCAATTTGTATCTGCAAGCTTCAACCAATTCAACAATCATCTGCTCATCGAACCCCTCCCCCTTCCGTCCGGCCATGACCCAAACGCCTGCCTGGATCATATCATTGAAGGCCAGTTCAATGCCGTGGGACTCGGAAAATACCTGAAAATCGAAAGAAGCAAAGAAAGATTGCTGCCGGAACCAATCAAACAAGCCATTGATTATATATGACGATAAATTTATTCTGATGCCGCGAACCCCGGCATTCATCTTCGGCATCCGGAATGGACGCAGGCTAAGCCCTTTCCAGAATGGTCACCCCCAGAGACGCTTCCTCCACGCCAATCACGCCTCCGCCGTTGATATGCATTCCGATTTTCGCGCCGCGAACCTGACGCCGCTCGGCCCTCCCCCGCAACTGCAAAGCCAGCTCATAAACCTGGGCCAAGCCTGTGCAACCAACAGGGTGTCCTCGGGAAATCAATCCACCGCTGACATTGGTGGGCAGCTCTCCTCCCAGGGATGTCGCCCCGGAAGAACAGTAAATCCCCGCATGCTCGGGGCTGCAAAACCCGGCTTGAGCGGTCTGGTAAATTTCACCAAAAGTGGTTGCGTCATGAACTTCCAGAACATCAATATCCGCAGGCGTCAGTCCTGCCTGTCTGAAAGCCATATCCGCCCCCCGTCCGGAAATGTCCCGCTCGTAGTCGCCGCGGTCCCGGCCGGAAATCAGGACCGATGCCCGAATCAAAAGAGGATCCCGGACATGCGGGTGTTCCCGGAGATACCTTTCCGAGCAGACAATCGCAGCAGCACAGCCTTCGCCCGTCGGAGCACACATGGACCGGGTCAGAGGATAGGCAACAAGCTTGTCCGCCATCACTTCTTCCCAGGTCATCTCTTTCTGGTACTGGGCTTTGGGATTCATTGTGCTGTGATGATGAGTTTTGGCGCTGATTCTGGCCATTTGCTCCTGGGTATAGCCATATTTCTTCATCCCCTGCAGAGCCTTGACCGCATAGTAATCCATGAAAGGGCTTCGGTCGCCTCCAACCGTGGTTTCATCAAACGGCACCCCCATCAATTCTGATTTCTGGCGACGCCAGTGCTCAATGTAACGTTCTTTCCGATCCTGCTCACATCCCGCCCAAAACGCCGCCAATCCCAGATAGGGAAGCGCCGCCTGAATTTCAGGAAATTGATCCAGCGTTTCCAGATTTGGAAGCATCTTTTCGACACCAATCGCCAGGCCCACATCCGACACACCCGCAAGGATTTGGTTTACCGCCTGATTCAAGGCCGTCGTGGCCGTTGCACAAGCATTCTCCACATTAATAATGGGCATCTTCTCAAATTTCAGGCGGCGAAGAATCACCTGGCCACGCACACAATGCTGGCTGGTCAACATGCCCTGAACACAGTTTCCATACCAGATGCCTCCAATAGCATCCTTATCCCCCTCATAACTGAGTCCGGCATCTTCCATCGCTTCGCGGACAGCCGTGGCACACATGAATTCATAAGTTCCGGCCATTTTACTGATCGGCGTCATGCCCGCCCCGATCAGATAGATTTTTTCTTTCATGGTCTCTCTCTCCTCAATGTGGATGACAATGCTTATGCAAACGACAACTGGCGCAGCAGGACGATTTATTTGGGCGCCATGCGCAACCCGCCATCTAATCGAATGACTTCTCCGTTAAGATAGGGATTCTGAAAGATTTGCTCCACCAGCAGGGCAAATTCTTCCGGATCTCCGGTTCTTTTCGGAAAGGGCACGGAATTGTTCAACGCCAGAATCTTTTCCTGGGAAAGCATAGCCAGAAGCGGCGTATTGAAAATTCCGGGCGCGATCGTCACCACGCGGATTCCCATACCGGCCAGATCCCTTGCCATGGGAAGCGTCATCGCCGCAACAGCGCCTTTGGACGCGGCATAGGCAGTCTGGCCGATCTGACCATCAAAAGCGGCTGTGCTGGAGACATTGACAATCACGCCTCTTTCTCCCTGTTCATCCGGATGGTTTTCACTCATGGTCCATGCGGTCTGACTGGCGACATTGAAAGTTCCTATGAGATTCAGGCGCAGAATTTGCTCGAATGTTTCCAGAGAATGCGGACCTGTTTTGGACACGGTTCGCTCCACCCATCCCGTTCCCGCAGCATTGACCAAAAAGGAGATATTTCCAAAATTTTCTTTGACCCTGGCAAGACTGTTTTGCACACTGCCTGCATTGGTCACATCCGTAAGGCAAAAAATGCCTTTTGCCCCCAGCTCAACCGCCAGCGCTTCTCCTTTTTCCTTCTGAACATCAAAAATGGCCACACGAGATCCGGCTTTTACCATCCTCCTGACTACAGCCGCGCCCAATCCGGACGCACCCCCGGTCACCACCACCGTATGATTGGCAATGTCCATACTCCCCCCTTGATTCCATTGAATAATGAAACATCCCCTGATCAGTGAATTTGGGATTCACTAAACACTTCGGCCTGGAAGGTAGAAAACTGAGCTCCCTTCTTCCAGCTTCCCGCCGCCAGTCCGGCTTTTCGACAAAGATGATCCAGCATTTCTTCAAGGCTCCATCCCTGTTCCGTCGCCACCTGCGGCAGAAAAACCGCTGAACGTCCATCTTTACTGAGCAAAACACCATCTCTCCCGACCACAATGTCCTCCGCACCAGCCACAGGTTTCATTGGCGTCAGCACAGAGATTTCTATTTCAACCTCCTTCATCTCCGCGGCGCTCAACTGCTGAAACCTCCGGTCATGAAAAGCAGACTGAATCGCCATTGCACCGACCAACTTGCCCAAGGGCTCGTCCCCAATCATCCGACCAATGCACCCCCGGAGCTCGCCTTTTTTCTTGAGGGTGACAAACACCCCCCTCGGCTGCTCCAGAGCGGCGCTGAAATTTCGCGGCAAGGGAACCGTATCGGTTGTAAAAACCCGGGATAGGGTTTCTCTGGCGAAGGCAAGCAAAGCTTTTTTATCGGACTGCGTAAGAGGAACTAAAGTGGCAAATCCATTGTATTGATTTGTTTTAATTATATTTTTTGGAGGTTCTTTCGAAAAGATCACCGCACCATAACCGACAACCCGCGCCTGATCCCCGATCGGAACATCTCCGGAATTAGCATAGCTGACCACCATGCCCCCTGTGGCTCCCAGAAGCCGGGCAGCAAACATGGCCACCAGAACCGGAGCCTCACCGCAGGCGCTGGTAGACAGATGGGGAATCCCTCTTTTCCGATGTGCCTGAAGGATCGTTCTGAAGGCGGCCGGATCCATGGAAGCCATAGCCTCCAGCGTTTCCCGATCCACCATCGCCGCATCTTCTGCGGACGGGTAGTGGGAAAGATCGGAACTGGCCACAATCAGCGCCTTTCGGTTTTTCAGTACTTTTGCCAGAGCCTGGCCGAAACGTTCAGCGATCCGCAAATCCGAAGAACCCACAACCGCTGGAATAATCTTAGCATCCGGAAAAACCACTTGAACAAACGGAACCATCACTTCTACGGAATGCTCGTGCATATGAAGCGACTGATCCGCAACGCATTCATCCGGCGCTTCCTTTAATAACGCGGCCACAACCTCCTTTTCAATCATCGCGGTACCCAGAGGAGTACGAAAACCATCACCCGGATAGAGGGATATTTTCGGAAAATTCGGGCTGGTGTGGTTCGTGCCCAGAATCACAACGATATCGTATATTGAGTTGGCGGTCTGTCTGAAGCCGTCGGCGCAAATCTGACCGGAATAAATATAGCCGGCATGCGGCACGATCATGGCAACCGGGTTGGTGGATCCCCTGACCACCTCCGCTTCTTGAAGAAACTTTTCAATGCTCAGTCTAAGTCTGACCGCATTTTCGGAATAAAATTTTCCCGCCACGACGGGTTCACGAATATCGAAATTTGTCATTTTTTTCGCCTCACAGGATGTTGTTAGAAAAAGACCCAAAAAACAGGCGCCGGCTATGATTTTTTTTGCAAACCTTCCCGAACAGCCAGCCCCAGCTTTTCCAGAGTATAGGGCTTTCGAATATAAGGCCCCGCCCCCAAGGACTGCGCCTGGGCAACCCGATCCGTTGCGGAAAAACCACTGACGATAATGGCGCGCTGACCAGGACAGACCTCAAGAATGCGTTTGTAGGTATCCAGGCCGTCGATTCCCGGATGCATGATCATATCCAGAACAACCAGATCCACCGGATTGTTCTTCATATCCTCCACGGCCGCTTCTCCACTGGAGACACTCCTGACCCGATAATTGAGTTTACCCAGCATTCTCGACGCCAGCTCCCTCTGTTCCTCAATGTCATCCACAATCAGGATTGCCTCTTCATTACCCATGTAGTCGGACAAAGAAATGGCCACGTCCGTTGCGGCCAGATCCTGCCGGGTCACCGGAAAGTAGAGCATAAATGTGGTGCCCTTGCCGACCTCACTCCGGACATCAATGTAACCTCTGTGATCCTTGACCGTCCCCCATACAACGGCCAATCCCAGTCCTGTGCCGCTTCTCCCCATCACCTTTTTTGTATAGAAAGGCTCGAAGATATGCTTCATATCCGTCTCCGGAATGCCTTCTCCGGTATCGGACACAGAAAGAAGGACGTAATCACCTTCCCGGACATCATCGTACTTTTGGACAGGCCCATCCAGAGTCCTGTTCGCCGTCATCACCGTGACCTGACCACCTTCCGGCATCGCCTCCACCGCATTGGTCAGGAGATTCATAAAGGTTTTCTGAAGATGGGACAAAGACCCCTTGATGTTGAGCAGATCTGCGGCAAGATTCATCTCCACGCGAATGCGCGGATGCTTCTCCATTAAATTTTCATATTCCGGCGTTTTCCGGCAGTCTGCAATTACCTGATTCAGATGAAGCACACTTTCCGAATGAACGCCTCTTCTGGCCAGGGTCAGCAGATCCTGGACAATGGCTGCCGCCCGGACGCCGCTGTTCAGGATCTTCTCTATATGCTCGCGAAGATAGTTATCCTGGGGAATCTCATCCAGAAGCAGTTCTGAATACCCCACAAGAATTCCGAGAACATTGTTCAGATCATGAGCCACCCCCCCGGCAAGCGTTCCCAAGGCTTCCATTTTCTCCGCCCGCCGGAGCCGTTCCTCCAGCTCCCGGCGCTTCTCTCCCTGGAAATGTCGTTCATGGATATCCAACTCAATACCATCCCAGATCACACTTCCATTTTCATGAAAACGCGGCGAAGACACAAATCGGCGCCAGCGAGTCTCCCCCGACGGCAAATGAACCGGCACTTCAACATCCAGTCTGGACTTCGCGGCAAAGGCCTCTGCCTCGCTCTCCGCAAGGAAAACAAAGTATTTCTCGTCCAGCTGATGATAGATAAGCAACGGATTTTCTATAACCTCTTCCACGGTCAGGCCATGCAGCGCCTGAACAGCCGGACTCACGTAAGTAAAATTCCGCTTTTTACCGTCGATCCCGGAATCAATCTGGTAAACCATCCCGTCGGCAAGATTCTCGCTCACACTGCGCAACCTCTCCATACTCTCCCGCAGGGCTTCTTCAGCTCTTACGCGCTCCGTAATCTCCGTGGTCATGCCACATAATCCCCGAACCGTTCCATCATCACCCCGCACCGGAAACTTGACGGACAGAAAATGCCTTTTACCATGAACATCATCTTCAAGAAATTCCACCATTTCCCTGACGGAACCTGATTCCATCACTTCCCGATCGTTTTGGCAAAATTGTCTGCCCACCGGTCCGGGAAACAGTTCCTCATCCGTCCTGCCTATGGTGTCCTGGCGCATCCTGCCCGTAACCTGCTCCCATTTGCGGTTGATCATCTCGTATCGTCCTTCGTGATCCTTGACAAAGATGAGCGCTCCGCTGTATTCGATCAAATCGGACAGAAACTGGCGATTTTTTCGCAAATCCTCCTCGGCCCGCTTGCGGTCGGAGATGTCCTGAACAATTCCGAACAACAAATTCCGGTTCCGATCATACTCGGCCACGGAATGAATATCCCGAATTTCGCCCGTATCGGGACGGCGGATCCGGAACTCAACATTGAAAGGCATGTCCTCATCCATCAAAGCCTTCAGGGCCTTATCCAGACTTTCCCGATATTCAGGAAGGGGGATCTTTTGCACCTCCGGAATGGTCCATTCCCCATCCGACAAACCATAAATTTGCCGAGCCCCTTCCGACGCAAAAACACGATTCGACACCAGATCGAATTCCCAGTTGCCGGAACAGGAAATGATCTCCGCTCTGGACAATCGCTTTCTGGTCAACTGGAGTTCATCATCCATGCGTTTTCGATCCGAAATATCACGGGCAATGGCCTGAAAACCCATGATGTTTCCGTCATGCTCCAGAAGCTGGGTGTTTTGACCAATCCAGACGATATGATTATTTTTCGTCAGCAGCGGCAGCTCATGATAGGCATTGTTTTCCTTTTGAACATATTGCCGTTGATAAAAAGCGTTCACCTCGTTTTGATAATCGGGCGGAATAAATTCCAGAAACCGTTTTCCGATCATCTCCTCCGCCCGATACCCCATCACAATCTCCGCCATGGGATTGATATAGAGAATATTGCCTTTGTCGTCTGTCGTATAGAGAATGTCGCCGGCATTTTGCACCAGATGACGGTAGCGTTCCTGACTCTGCACAAGCTCACGGGTGCGCTTCTTGACCTGGAGGCGCAAAATTGCAGTGATAACTGAGATGAATACCAAAAGCACCAGAATCGTAATAAAAGCCATCACAAAGACTTTCGATGTCTGCCAGATCGGCTTTTCCTCATAAACGCCGAACCACTTTTCATAAAGCTGCCGGTATTTACCGGTATGCTTCAGAATATTGAGACCTTCATTGAGCCTTTGCAGGATTTCGGCATTGTTTTTGCCGACCGCGAAACAATACTTTCTGGCTGGCAGATGGGTTTCCACTGCCCGGAGATGCTGAATGCGGTTTTGATGGAGAAAATAGAGTCCCTGAATTTTGGATGACAGAAGAACCGCATCATGCTTTCCCGACGCAAGCAGTTTCAGTGCCTGGATAGGGTTATCCACAATAACCACCTGGCCGGTAAACCCCTGTTCGACCAGATAATCGTGCATGATATCCCCTTTTTGGACAATGATTTCCTTGTCCCGCGCCTGTTCGAATGTTCGAATTTCAGAATCGTTTCTGACAAACAGGCCCGAGGAAACCATGTTGTGGGGAACAGAAAAATCAAACGTCCTGGACCGCTCGCTGGAGAAGTACATCCCCGCAATAACATCGATCTTTCCCTTTTCCAGACCCGACCGAATCTCGTTCCAAACTCCCAGACGGATGTCCGCCTGAAGGCCTGCGGCCTCACATACCGCCTTGATCAGTTCGACATTAAAGCCCGACGGCTCTCCCCGCTCGTCGTTAAATTCATAGGGGGGATAATCCTGGTCGCTTCCCACGCGGATACGGTCAGAAGATGGATTGGAAAAAACTGTTGACCGGGCCTGAACCGCAAACGGCAACAGCAGGAAAATGCAAACCAGGACAACCAGCCAGTCAACTCCAGACCAAGAGAAGGATGTCTTTTTCATCATCAAATCCTTAAAATAAGAATTCTTTTCTAAAAAAAACCTTTGTCACTGACGAAAAAGCAAATAACCGTGCAATTCAATCCGTTTTGATGGACATCTTTTCCTGATGGCGGACCATGGCCAGATCAACCAGCCTATCGAGAAGATCTCTGTATTTCAGACCGGTAGCTTCCCAAAGTTTGGGATACATGCTGACACGGGTAAAACCAGGCAGCGTATTGATTTCATTAAGATAAAAAGCATTCGTTTGCTTGTCCAGAAAAAAATCCACACGCGCCATGGAATTGCAATTCAGCGCCTGGAAACCGGCAATGGCACACCTACGGATCGCCGTGGCCAGTCTTGCGGAAATTCTGGCAGGAATATTCATTTTTGCGCCTTCCGGATCAAGATATTTGGCTTCATAGGAATAAAACTCATGATTGGGAAGGATTTCCCCCAAAACCGATGCCTGCGGATTTTCGTTTCCCAGCACGGCGCATTCGATTTCACGGCAATCAATTCCCGTTTCAATCATCACTCTCGTGTCATATTGAAAGGCATAATCCATGGCCAGGGGCAGGTCGCTTTTTTTCTTAACCTTTTTGATCCCTACGGAAGATCCTGTACACAGGGGTTTGACAAAAAGAGGAAGTCTCAACTCTCTTTGCACCTGGCGCAGAATTTTTTGCGGCGATTTGCTCCATGCAAACCTGCTCACGGTAATCCAGGGAACAACCGGAATGCCTGCCTCTTTCAAAAGCCGCTTGGCCACATCCTTGTCCATACCGATGGCGGAACCGGCTACATCCACGCCAATGTAGGGCGTCATCGCCAGTTCCAAAAGGCCCTGGAGAGTGCCATCCTCTCCATAAGTGCCGTGCAGCACGGGAAAAATCAGATCCATCTCGACCTTCTCATCCCTGGACTCCTGATTGTACAGGTGCAGCTTGTGGCCCTGTTCAAAATGATTCACCAGCCACATTCCCCGTTTTTTTAAGGACAGAATTTTCCCGAAGTTATGATCCTGAATGATTTCGTAAGGTTCCTGAACATACCAGCGTCCGTCGCGGTCGATGCCGACAGCGACAACGTCATATTTGGATTTGTCCAACGCCTCAATGACCGATGCCGCCGAGCAACGCGAAACAGCATGTTCCCCGGAGCGGCCTCCATATAAAACACCGATGGTCAGTTTGGATTTTGTGCTTTGGTTTCGCTTCATTGCAAATTCCTCAGTAGGTAAAAGTCACAGCCGACCCGACAGAAAAGCGGTCTGTATATTGTCCCTCCACATTCAGGCGAAATCCCCTGGCCAGGGGAATATCCACCCCCAGAAATCCACCGGCGATAACTTTGTTGTTGAGCAACACCGACGGGGCTTGCGATTGCAGCCCCGTAACGGCGCCGGAAAAATAGACATCCGCTTCCGCGTAATAAACATAAGGGCCCGCATATAGATTGACGCCGCAAGGCGCAGTGGCTTGAAAGCCAATCCCGAAATTGACATCCCAGAGATGTTTTACCTTCCAGTCTGCGACAAAAGGCGTTCCCGCCTGAATCCCCATGATATCATCTGTAAAATTGCTGAAATTATAGTTACCCTGCACAAAAGCGCCGACACCGAAAAATCGGTTGGCCGGCATAAACGCTTTCGCACCCAATGTCCCGAAAAACTTCCAGTTTTCCTCAAAATGATCTTTGGAAGTTGTCGTCAGAACAGAAGCGGATTTGAAGGCATCCAGTATTTTCAGGTCGGCAATGCCGATCCGCCCGTATATTTCCCAAATTTTGGACGAGCCGTAGGATGCCTGCGAATATATCTGGTGCTGCCGGACAACATAATCCTTCTGATCCGAATAACTGTCTTGTGCGTACCGGTAACCGATGGCGGTATTCAGACCGCCCGATTCCCTGGAAACCGTTTGCGGTGGACCAAACATCCCTCCCGCTTCAGCCGTTAAAGGGGAAACCAGAATCCATAAAGCCGACAATAAGAGAACAATGAGCTTTTTCGTAAAAACCGCTCCTTTCTACGGAATGGGTTTCGGATGCGATGCGGAGTCCGGCATGGCATCTCCTGGTAAATTGTCTTTAAAAAATAAAGACTTTGCCTTTCGCACACGAACCTCATGCATTCGGTACTGGGCATAGGCGTCGCGGACAGCCACGTAGGGATCGATGGCGGCTTCGACCAGCGCTTCGTAATCTCCAATTCTCAAAGATGTACGATTGATGATTTCTACGGATGTTGTCATGAGGGACGCGTACCAGATATTCAAAAACGACAGAGGATACAAGACCTGATTACCCAGAAAATTCAAGGAATCCCGCGGACTGGAAGGCCCGAAAAAGGGCCAAACAATATAGAATCCGTGCCCCACACCATAAACCCCCAGCGTCTCTCCCAGATCGGTATCCTGCATCTGAAGATTCAGTTCTTTACCGGCAGACGGGTCCATAAGCCCTCCGATTCCCCAAACGGTATTGATGGCAAATCGTCCGGTTTCCGTTGCCGCGCCGGCAAAATCCCCCTGGAACAGACAACTGACCAGGCGCGCCGGATACCTCAAATTTGAAAAAAAGTTTTTCACACTGATGCGTGCAGGCTCCGGAACAGCGGCCTTGTATCCCGTTGCAACCGGTTTGAGAATCCAGAAGTATAACTTATCGTTGAAGTTGTGCATCGTCCTGTTGAAGGATTCAATGGGATCGTCAATCGTCACCCTTTCGGATTTAAAAGGATCGTCGTCGTAGTCGAAATCTTCGTCTTCGGTAGTGTTCCCCGTCCCATTGTGCTTGGAATGGGATCGGTTATCCGGAACCGCTTGATCAGGCCCAGGTGAAACGGTTTCTGACGACACGCCCCCGGACACAGCCTGTACCGGTTCTTCCGCCCGACAGGAAATCGCCAGGATTTCCACAGGCAGAATCAAGAGCAACAAAATCAACAGGCAATATCGCATCATCAAAAACATCGGTACCCTCTTAATGCGTCTGCACTTTTTTGCGCAGCGTCTCGAGAAGCTTTTCCGGTGTACCGTCGGCCAGAATGTCGTTGAACTGAGTTCGGTAGTTCTGAACAAGGCTGACATTTTCCACAACGACATCATAGACTTTCCATTTGCCGTCTTTGAGAATCATCCGGTAAAAGATGGGGATTTCCTTGGAGGAGGTCACCACTTTCGACTCCACTTCCGCCTGTCTGTCCGAAGCCATCGTTTCTTTGTAAAAAACCACCTTTTCATTGGAGTAGTCCAGAATTTTATCAAGATAGGCTTTTTCCAGGACTTGCTCAAACAAATCAACAAATTCCTTCTGCTGGGCGGGAGTGAACTTTTTCCAGTTGCGTGTCAGCGTCCGTCGGGAAAACTCCATTTCATCAAACATATCCTTGTAAATCACCCGAAGTCGTTCCGTTTTGGCTTGTTTGGCACTCGGCCCCTTCATTTTGGGATCGCGCAGCACCTGAAGCACCCGATTCACGGTATTGTCCACCGCCGCCGTCGGCGCTCCGGCAAACCCCGGTTGGCAAATCAATACAATTGTTAATAAAATCAAAGCAATAGAATATTTTTTCATTGGACGGTCTCCTGTTTCTCCTTTGCTGGACTATTTCCACTTTTCTTAACTTCGCCAAAGGCATATTTACTGATCAGCGATTCGATGTCCACCGCCGCCTGCGTATCCATAATGACTCCGCCGGAAGGAAGAGGCTCTCCTCCGCCACCCGGATCGATATTGAGATACTTGTCGCCAATCAGCCCTTCCGTTTTGATGGCGGCAATGGCATCATCATAAATTTTAATGTCTTTTTTCACTTTTATGGTCACCACCGCCTTTTGATTTTCCTGGTCCATCGTAATTTTTTCCACCCTTCCAACCTCTATCCCCAATATATTGACCGGGCTGCCGATTCGCAAACCGGATACAGAGGTGAACTTGGCCGTCAAAAAATAGGAATCATTGCTCCACAAATCAACTTTGCCCAACTTTACCGTCATATAACCAACGCAAACCAGCCCAAAAACCACAAAGATACCAACCAGTGTTTCCATTGTAATTTTTTTCATTGATTTCCTCCTTGGACGGCACAGGAAAACCGTCCGATTTCTTTTTGGGAAGATATCGCCAAACTCAAGACATTATTGATATTTTCTGTTGATTCACCCTCGGCAACACCGGCTAAAATCGTTATATTCACCGTTTCTCCCTCCGAAGCGAATTTGCAGGCGCCCTGCTGAATGGCGGGCATGACCTGAGCATGAAAATCCATGACAAAGTTCCCCATAATGCTTTCTGTCTCTTCCAGAGAAGAATAGGGAAGCATCGTGATCACTTCGTTCGAACTACGGCGTGTGGAAAAACCACCAATGGCACCAAAATGCTTTTCTATATAAATCCCCATGTTCCTCACCGCTTCCTGTGCCGCGTCATGCCCCACCTTGGTGGTGATGGCGTTTAATTCTTTCAAAGTGAACACTACCAGACAATACGATTCTCCTGATTTTCTTCTTTTCAGCTGAAGATGATTGAGCATTCCAAACTGACGCTTGGAGTAGAGTCCGGTCAGTTCTTTTTGAAGCGATTCCAAAGAACTGATGACTTCATCCATGAACGGGTGATCAAAATTTTCCAGTTCTTCCGGCGTTCCCTGAAATACAATTTTCCTGTCGTAAAGGGCCAGAATCCTATTGGAAATAAAATAGACATCCGGAATTTCATGACTGACCAAAATGGCGGTGAAATTCAACTTTTTCTGATACTGGGCAATCATGCTCAAAATGGCATTTTTCCGGACCGGGTCCTGGCCGGTGGTCGGTTCATCAAAAAGAACAATCCTTGGATCCGTAATCAGTGCCCGTGCAAGAGCCACCCGCTTTTGCATACCGCCGGATAGCTGTGATGGATATTTAAACACCGCCTCGGTCAGTTCCGTTTGTTCTATTCTGGCCATCACCCGCTGATCAATTTCCTCTTTCTTCAAGTTTGTGGTTTCTTGCAACGGCAGTGCAATATTTTCATAAACCGTCAGCGAATCAAACAAGGCATTGCCTTGAAACATATAGCTGATCTGGGAAAAAGATTCGGCAATTTCCGACTTTTTCATTCTGGCGAGCGGTTTGCCCCTGAAAAGAATTTCGCCGTTTTCGGGCTGTATCAATCCTATGATATGTTTGAGCATTACGCTTTTGCCCGAACCGGAAAGACCGATGATGGTCGTAATCTGCCCTTCATAGATCTGCAGATTCACGTCTTCCAGGACGGTTTTATTCCCGAAGCGTTTGGTCACATTTTTGAATTCAATGAGAGGTGCATCCATGCTTCATACCAGCAAAGAGGTGACGACATAGTCGGAAACCAGAACCAGCACGCAGGAGGTCACCACCGCCGAGGTCGTGGCCAGACCCACCGCCTGCGCACCATGGCTGTCCCTGCGCATGTGCGCAAAATATCCCTGATAACAGCAAACCGTAGCCACAATCACTGCAAAAACAATGGATTTGATAAATCCATTGTTGATATCACGCCAATCCACATACGTACTGATACTGTGCACATAAACCCCTCCGTTCAAGCCCAGAAGGACAACGGCAGAAACATAGCCCCCCAGAATACCGATGAGGTCAAATACCGCCGTTAACAGAGGAAAACTGATGATGGCGGCGGATAGTTTGGGACTGATCAGATAACGGATAGGATTGATCCGCATGGTGTGCAGCGCATCAATCTGCTCGCTGATCCGCTGAATACCGATTTCCGCCGTAATCGCCGAACCTGCCCGGGCGGTGATCATAATGGCTGTCAGTACGGGACCCAATTCCATGATGAGCGAAAGAGAAACCAGAGAGCCCACCGCTCCGGCCGCGCCGAATTTGAGCAGAGCATGATACGACTGCAATCCAAGAACCATGCCGGTGAACAGACTGACCAACATGATAATGGTGATGGATCTGGCCCCGATATAATAAATCTGCTGGACGGTTTTAAAAAGCTGTTTTCGGCCCAAAATATGCAGAAGCGCTTTGCTCAAAAAAATTGCCGCCGACCCCATTCTGTTCACCCAATCCATCACTGTCCGGCCGATCAAAGCAAAGGGCATCAGAACGGGAGAGTCCGGACTTTGTTTCTCGCCATTTTCAGGGCCGATCCGATGGTTTGTCATAAAATTCATGTCCATATTCCTTTGATGACGGCGTTTTGCAATAGAAAAACCCTATCATTGGGCACGGGATTTGACAAGAAATTCCTTATGAAATGATCTCTGGACTATATGGCGGAAGAGGTCAGGCAAATACGGACAGATTCTTTCGATTGTGGTCAGACGTTAGCTCCATCCACCACAGCAACAAGCTCTTCAATGCACCCCTTTAACCCCGTTGCCTCGTCGTTCAGATTCCGGGCCGTGGACACCGTTTCTTCCGTATGGAACGAATTGCGCTGAAAAACCCTGTCCATTTCCGCAACCGCCTGGTTGATGTGATGGATGCCGGTTGCCTGTTCTTTGGACGCTTCCGCAATTTCATCAATCAGCTGACGGATCTTGCCGGCAATATCCATATTTTTTGTAAATGCGTCCTGCGTCAACAAAGTCAAATGATGGCTTTTCCGGGCGTCCCGTATGGTGTTTCCAATCATACTGCTCGTACTTTTGGCAGCTTCCGCCGCGCGCATGGCCAGATTGCGTACTTCGTCCGCGACAACAGCAAATCCCGCCCCTGACTCACCTGCTCTGGCCGCTTCGACAGAAGCGTTGAGAGCCAGCAAATTGGTTTGAAAAGCAATTTCATCAATGGTTTTGACCACCTTATCCGTTTCTTCACTCGATCTGGCAACTTCTTTAATTGATTCAACCATTTCCATCATATGCGTGTGGACAGCGGAAAGCACGTTGTGCGCGTCGGCCATCAGGGATTTTGCCTGCGACGTATTTTCTGCGTTTCTCCCGGTCATGCCGGCCAT
The DNA here is from genome assembly GCA_035416785.1 of Smithellaceae bacterium. Lineage (GTDB taxonomy): Bacteria > Desulfobacterota > Syntrophia > Syntrophales > Smithellaceae > UBA8904. Next base: position 23,336 of record DAOLNX010000030.1, read on the forward strand.
TTCTTCCAAAGACGACGATGTTTCTTCGACGGATGATGCCTGCACCATGGCGCTATCTGACAGGGCCTGGCTGGCTTCACCTACCTGGGATGATGCGACGGTGATCAGGCCAACACTTCCGGAAAGGCCATCAATCACCTTTTTGATTGGCGATGTAATGGATCTGGAGGCCAGAAGGGTAATCCAAATAGAGATGCCTACGGCGCATAAAATCAGAATTACCAAATAGATCAATCTTTTATTGGAGTCCTGAAGAGATTCATCGAATTTGTGATTGCTTAAAGTGTCCTCCAATTGCAAAAGCTCCTGAAGCTTGTCCTTCAGCAACTGGAAAGAATCGTCCGCCGTGCCCATGTACATGGTGGCAACGGTCTGATCCGTTGGCGCTACATCCAGAACGCCAACCGCCGCCGTCTGGTAAGCTTTAAGCAGATCAGAAGACTCCTGGAGCAGCTTTCGTTCAGACGTGTTCACAGAGGTTGACTGGAGAAGACGGTTCAGACCTTCGACATCGGCGGCCAATTCAGCAATAATCGATTTGGACATCGCCTCAATTTTTGCCCGGTCATAATTTGCTGTGGACCAGCTGAGAATTTTATAAACATCGGCATGGCACTTGGAAACATTCGCTATAATGCGCGAGCTTTCCTGATAATTTTTAAATCTCTGCGTAAAAATATCCGAAATAGCGTTTTTTTGCGCGTAGATTCCCAGGTAAGATACAAGAGCAATCACCACCATTAAAAACAAAACGAGTGCGGGTCCCAGCAGCAGTTTTTTCGATAAACTCATGCCCCGTAAAAAATTTTCCATACAAGCCTTTAATTTCTATAAATAAAACGAGAAGCAAATGTCCGAAGGCGGATCTCCGAACATTTGCCAAGGAAAAATATGCCGTTCGCTATTTTCTGTTCACTCCGCAACCGACAAAATAATCATCCACTTTTTGAACGTAGCTTGTCTTGGGTTCAGGTTTCTTGGTTACCTTATTCACCCAGTTGTAATCAACCCAGCCACTCCCCTTGCTCTTTGCCACAGAGATCATTTCCGCGATAAATGCTTTTCCGTCCTTATCTTTGAGTCCCTTCATATCCTTGCCCTTTAATAATGGAGTGCCTCCATTGGCCAACGTGATGCCGTTGAAATCGACAGCAAAAATGTAAAGAGTTCCGCTCACAAAAGCGCCCTGGGGATTGTTAAATTCAGCCATGGCCTTATCTTTTCCGTTAGCTTTGACATAGGCAACCGCCTTTTTAACCATGGCCTCTGCATCGCCTTTCGTCGGTTCAGCAGCCAAGGATACAGACGCCATCAAAAAACAAATCAACAATACCGAAAACAACCGTTTCATAACCATCCTCCTGATTTTTTTGAAGTTGTGAGCTGCCATAGCACACCTGTCCAACCAAAGTCAATTATTGTCTTTTTTATTTCAAAAATGATGTTCGCGAAAATAATCCTCTATAAATTTAGAGCATTAAATTGACAAACCGCAGATAAGGCCGAAGCGCCGGAGTCCCTCCGGCTTCGGAAATCACCTGAAGAACTTTTGTGGAATCGGAAACCACTGCGCCGCCCAGATGTGTAACGGGCGTACCCAAAAAGATCTCGGGAGCAAGCGGCGTTGAGGGTCCAATCAAAGCCACCAAACGGGGCGAACCCAAAGACTCGATGGTTTCTTCAAAAGTGTCATTGAGCAGCGTCGTAGCGGTAATAATCGCAACATCACACTCCTTTAGTGCGCGTACTTTATCGACTGGCGAAAGCAGTTCCCGACGTTCCGGATTTCGCTCAATCACAATAAGGTTTGCGCCGGTTTCCTGAATGCGCCGGACCAGCGGTGCAAAAAGGCCGACCATGGCCACCTTTTCATCGGGCTTCAAATTGAAATATGTTGTTGCCTCCCGGTCTTCCTCCAAAATTTCAGGCACCCGAATCAGGGCATTGGCCACCGCCATGGCCAGGGCCATGTGCAAAACATCCTTGCCTTCCGCAAGAAATTTCAGGGCTTCCACAGCTTCAGAACCGGCATAGGCGCCTGCCTCCTGTAAAATCGTACAGCCACTGGATGTTTTACCAGGCAATAGCGCGGCAATTCCCGCCGCGCCGTCATCCATTTTAACACCGACATAACTCAACCCAATACGCAAATCCGCTAACCGCCTGTTTTGCGCGACTTGTTCAAGCTGCCGGCAGAGACGCCCTCGTACAGTGCCTGTTTCCATTCGGAACCCCTTATTTTGAATCCACGGAAACGACATTCAAATAAGGCGAGTCCCCCTGGCAGTTGCGGCATTTATCGCCGTCATTCACCGGATAAGCCTCATGGCAAACAGGACAAATGCCTATCGGACCTTTTTTCTTGCGGCGAACTTTTTCGGGATCCACCTGCACGCTCTGAATGCTGAATAAGCCATATCCCGCCTCCGTAATTTGCGCCATCAAAAGATCCTTATTTTGTTCGCTTTTCTTCTTCTTTTTGAAATACCAGTCCCTGATTTCCGGCCAGCGATTCAATTTTTCGGTATCCAAAAAGACACGGACCCCCTTACCCGAATATTTTTCATACAGGGTAATGGCAAATCGTCCGAAGTTGACCACGGACAGCCAACCGTTACCAAAAGTGCAGGGAGTTAATATCTGCACGGCATCGGGAAGACAGGCAGGCGTTTCACAGATGGCATCAAAAAATTCTCCTTCCGGCAAATTTTTTCCAGCCAGATCCACCATAAACCCGCCGATCACCAAACCAGGCGCGAGGCTTCCATGAAATGATTTCACCATGTTGAGATACTCTTCAAAAGAATATGCGCAAATATCCATACTGTACTCCTATTTTTTTACTTTTTGATGATTCGGATTATGCTTAACCTATCAAGCCAAAAAAAACATCCCGCATTTTGTGCGGGATGTTTCTGAAATATGATTTTCAATCCTATTTTAACTTACTGATACTGACCGCACAGGCCTTGTATTCCGCTGTCTGGGTAATCGGATCGTAAACGGGATTGGTCAGCCAGTTGGCACAACCTTCCCGGAAATGGAAAGCCATCCAGACCAAACCGGGAGGAACTTCTTTTGTCACTCTCGCCTTCACGACCACTTCGCCGCGGCGAGACTTGACGGATATTTTTTCGCCATCTTCAATGCCTTTGGCCATAGCGTCGGCAAAGGAAATATCGGCGGTCTCCTCACCGAGCACATCGTTTATTCCCGCACACCTTCCGGTCTGTGTCCGTGTATGATAGTGATACAGGCGCCGTCCGGTGGAAAGCACAAACGGATACTCCTCATCCGGAACCTCCGCGGGCGGAATGTAGTCGATAGCTTTGAACATCCCCAAACCACGGGTAAATTTTCCGCCTTTGTGCAAAGTCGGGGTACCCGGATGATCCGCGCTGGGACATGGCCATTGCAGACCGTCGTTTTCCAGACGAGCGTATTTGATGCCCGCCATGGAAGGAGCCAGCACGGAAAGTTCATTGTCCCAAATTTCCTGAGCGCTATTGGATGTCCATTCATGTCCGAATCGCTTAGCGATCTCTTTGAAGATCCACCAGTTGGGTTTGGCGTCTCCAGGAGGATTGCTGGCTGAACGCACGCGGTTGACGCGCCGCTCGGAACTGGCAAAAGTGCCATCGTTTTCGCTCCAGGCTGCCGCTGGAAGAATCACGTGTGCGAATCTGGTGGTCTCTGTCGGGAAAATATCCTGGCAAACCAAAAATTCAGCCGATTGCAATTCACGTTCAACATGGTGAATATCCGGCTCCGTATTGGCCAGGTTCTCGCCAAAAACATAAAAGGCTTTGACTTTTCCGGTGGTCAGATTTTTCATCATCGTCGGCATCATCATGCCGGGTTTATCTGGAAGAGATTTGACGTTCCAGGCTTTTTCGAATTTTGCCCGGGCGTCCGCATTGGCCACCTGTTGATAACCTGGAAAAACGTTGGGCAGCGCGCCCATGTCGCAGGCGCCCTGAACATTGTTCTGGCCGCGCTGCGGATTGACTCCGCCGCATTCAACACCGACATTGCCTAAAAGCATCTGGAGATTGGCGCAGGACATCACGTTGTTCACGCCGCAGATATGTTCTGTGATCCCCAATGTGTACATGAGCATGGCCGGTTTCACAGAAGCCATTTTCCGGGCCAGTTCGCGAATGGTATCGGCGGGAATACCGCTGATTTCGGCAGCGCGCTCGGGCGGATACTCCATCACCTTTTGTTTTAATTCGTCAAATCCCTCGGTGCAGGATTTTACATATTCTTTGTCATAAAGATCTTCGTTGATGAGCACATTCATTAAACCATTGATCAGCGCTACGTCGGAACCGACTTTCAGCGGAATATGCAAATTGGCAAAATCAACCATATCCGTTCGCCGCGGATCAATCACAATCAATTCGGCACCCGCCAGCACGGCGTCTTTCACAAAGGTTGCCGCCACCGGATGCGCCTCAGAAATGTTGGTACCCACCAGAATAATCAATTTTGCTTTTGCATAATCAGCAAAAGAATTGGTCATTGCGCCCGAACCGAATGAAGTCGCCAGACCGGCGACAGTAGGAGCGTGTCAGGTACGCGCGCAGTGATCGATATTATTCGTACCGAAAACCGCGCGGAAAAGTTTTTGCATCTGGTAAGAGTCTTCGTTGATGCTTCGTGCACAGCTCACACCGGCCACAGCGTCCGGCCCGTCTTTTTCAATAATTTCTTTAAATTTGGAAGCGACCAGATCCAGCGCTTCGTCCCAGGACGCCTCGCGGAACTCTCCATCCTCCTTGCGAATCAAAGGGGTTTTCAGTCTCTCCTCGGAATAGATAAAGTCATAAGCGAAACGACCCTTTACGCAGAGCCGCCCCTGATTGGGCTGGGCATCCTCCACTGCCGTGACTTTTACAATTTTACCGTCTTTCACATGGAGCAGCTGCTGGCAGCCGACGCCACAGTAGGGACAGGTCGTGCGAATTTTCTGGATTTCCCAGGGCCGACCCAATCCTTTGGCTTTTTTCTCCGTCAACGCGCCTACCGGACAGACCTGGACGCACTGGCCGCAGAAAACACATTCGCTGCCGAAATAAGAACCGTCGCCGCCGGTAACAATCTTGCTTTTTTTGCCACGATATCCTTGAGAAATGGCGCGGTTCACCACCACTTCATTGCAGGCCTGCACGCAGCGTCCGCAAAGAATGCAGCGTCCGAAATCCCGAACAATAAAAGGATTCTCATCCTCCGTCGGATAAATATCTTTTGCTTCCTTCTCCTTGAACCTCAATGAGGTAATCTTGTAAAAATATGACAAATCCTGCAAACGGCAATTTCCGTTAGCTTCGCAAACCAGACAGTTGTGTGTACCGCTGGAAAGCAGAAGCTCGATATTCAGTTTTCTTGCCTGATGCACCAAATCGGTTTCTGTAAACACTTCCATTCCCGGCGTAACCGGCGTTGAACAGGCCGCCATTAAGGATCGCGCGCCTTTCACCTCGACACAGCAAACACGGCAGGCTCCAGTGGGCGTTGAGCCCTTCAGATAACAGAGGCTGGGAATTTCAATCCCGCCATTTCGCGCCGCTTCCAGGATGGTTTGTCCTGGTGTATAGGGCGTCTCCTTTCCATTCAAAATAAATGTGTCGCTCATGTTCGTTTCTCCTGTAAATCATCAATGACATTCGTGATATATACCAAATGTGGCATACTAATTGTGGCTTTACATACAGAATTATTCGCGTTCTGTCAACGATCAAATCTTGAAAAACAATAGATAAGTCAATATGTTACTAATAGCATAACTCTAAAAGCCGATGAACTGCTGAAGACGGAAATCCTTCCGAAACTTTCTGTCTGACAGGAGATGTCTTTCGAATGGAATTCTGGAAATTTCATTCCTGACTCTTTTGATTAGTGTAGAATGCCGTCATGGACACAAGAACGGCGGTATCCTGCCGAACAATTCATTATTCGGCCAAGAGAGTGAATTTCGCCTTCTAATCGTTTCATCATGCTGATGACCGTTTCTGTCTCGGTCTTTCCCGGATAAATGTCGTAACGGTTCCGGTAAGTTGGCGGCGTAAAATCCAGCATGACCACATTGGCGCCAGCTTGCAGGGCATGAAGTCTTCCCTGCGGATGCAATGTCGCCACTGCGGTTGTCGCCGGAATGTTGGTGTTGCGGGTAAGTAAACGGGCAACAGCCAACACACGAAGGGTGAGTTCAATATCATCGGTGTCGATACCGGCAAGCGGAGTATCCGGATGGGCAATGAAAGGACCGATCCCCAGCATGTCGGCCTTGAGAATTTTCATGAGCAATAAATCATCAGCCAGAATTTCATAGGTCTGTCCCGGAAGCCCCACCATGTTTCCCGTTCCCGTCTCAAATCCCAGGTTCTTGAGCGTTTTCAGACAGGAAACGCGTTTGTCCAGCCGGCATCCCGGACGCAGATAATTATAGAGTTCTGTTGATGCGGTTTCGTGTTTAAGAAGATAGCGATCCGCGCCGGCCTCGAAGAAAGCCCGGTATTCTTCCGGAGACCTTTCGCCGATCGACAGCGTAATCACCAGATCCGTTTTTTCCTTGATGGTCCGCACCAGATGACAGACATCCTCTGCCGAATAGTGAGAATCTTCACCGGATTGCAGCACAACCGTTCCAATGCCGGTAGATTTCATTTCCCGCGACGTCTCCAGAATTTCATCTTCGGACATCCGGTAGCGCTCCAGCTTCTCATTGGCCTTGCGCAAGCCGCAGTAAAGGCAATTTCGTTCACAGACATTAGATATATCAATAATTCCGCGAATATATATTTCATCGCCAACATCGTTTTTTCTCACACGGTCGGCGGTTGCGAAAAGGTTTTCAGAATACTCGGCCGGCATCTTCAATAGGTCGACAATATCCTCCCTACTTAAAGACTTGCCGATTTCCGCCGTAAGCAGCAGCTTTTCAATATGATCAGATATAGACATCTCTTTTTCCTTCCTCGATCATGTGCAGCCGGTCGGCAACCATCTTCTTACGTTTGGTTTTAAACGATTTTTCAAGCATCTCCACGATAAGTTTTTCGCCAGCTCCCCGGGTTTTGGGACTTGCATAGTCCAGCAGATATTCTTTGAAGGAAAACACCGCGTTGGTCTGGCAGAATTTCGAAATGAGTCCCGGTTTGGCCAGATCCATAAAGTCCTTGCCCGTGCGCCCCAGGCGATAGCAGGCGGTGCAGAAGCTGGGAATGTGGCCACGTTCGGCAATGTCGAGGATGACTTCATCGAGTGTGCGTGTATCTCCCAGATTGAACTGTGCGGCGCGGAAGCGGTCGCTGGTCGTATCCGAATAGCCCCCGGGATTGGTGCGAGAGCCTGCGCTGATCTGGGAAACTCCATAATGAAAAACTTCAGAACGAAGTGCAGCGTTTTCCCGCGTCGTTAAAATCATTCCGGTGTAGGGGACAGCCATGCGTAAAACGGCAACAAGCTTTTTGAAATCGTGATCGGAAACCGGCATGGGCGGGGCAATGGCCGCCGGAGCGTTAAACGCCGGTTCCAGCCGCGGAATGGAAATCGTGTGCGGACCAACGCCACAGTCTTTTTCCAGTTGGCGTGCGTGAAAAAGCAGCCCCAGTAAATCGAATTTGTAATCGTAAAGGCCAAAAAGCGCCCCCAACCCCACATCGTCAATACCGGCTTGCTGCGCGCGGTGCATGGCCGTCAAGCGGTTGACATAATCTTTTTTCGGGCCGGAGGGATGCATTTTTTTGTAGGTTTCGTGATGATACGTTTCCTGAAAAAGCAGGTACGTCCCGATACCGGTTTTTTTCAGACGGCGGAATTCGTCAATTTCCAGCGGAGCCAGCTCCACATTGATGCGGCGGATTTCTCCACCATTTTCCGTTTTGGTGGCATAGGCCGTTTCGATGGCTTCGATGAAATAATCCAGGCTCGAACGAGACGGATGTTCGCCACAAAGCATGAGCAGGCGTTTGTGGCCTTCACGCTCCAGGACCTCCACTTCCATTTTGATCTGGTTCATGGTCAGAGCCACACGGTTGAGCTCTTTGTTCTCACG
>DAOLNX010000031.1:0-30628 GCA_035416785.1 Smithellaceae bacterium
CATGGTTACTTTCCCACCAAAGTGGGCACGCGCGTAATTGGCGATTTTGGCCAGAAGGCCAAGGCAGGTGCTGTCTATCATTCTGGTTTCCGTAAGGTCGATCACGATATCCCGGAAATCGTCTTTGGCAAACAGGCGTTTTAGAAAATCATCAAAGGCGCAGCCCAGTTGGTAGCGAACTTCTCCGATTAATTTGATCACATAGGTATTTTCGTGCCTTGCATAGTAAACAGATCCCGTTTCCATTTTCAGGGCCTCCGATTGATCAACAGCAGGGCGATGTCATCGGGCAAACTCACTTTGGCGTCCAGATCAAGCTTTCTCGTCAGGTCTTCCATTTGCAGTTCTTCGTTCAGAGGCAGCGTCAGCAGATAGTCTTTTTTTTCTTTAACGGTTTTCTGGGGGAGGATTTCCAGCACACCGTCTGAAAACAGGAAAAGATTGAACTTGTCTGTCAGTTTCAGAGTATGCGCAACGTAAGGGGCTTCTTCAAACAGACCGACGGGCAGGCCATTGCTTTCAATGAAGAAGGTCTGAAGACTGTCACCCATAATCGGGCAGGGAAATTGGCCGCCATTGCAATAGATCAGAGTGTTGTCTTTGGCGTTCAGGATACCGTAAAACATGGTCAGGTACTTGTCCAAATCCTCGCTCAAAAGGACACGATTCAGATTGGTCAGGGTTTTTTCAGGATTCAGAATATCCAGGCTGCTGTCACGCCCTTTAATGTACTTTTCAACGTAGCGGTGCATATGGCTGCGCAGAAGAACTGTGACCAATGCGGATGAAACGCCGTGACCCGAAACATCAGCAATGAAAAAACCGAAGTGATCTGCATCCAGAGTAAAATAGTCAACAAAATCACCGCTTAGATAACGTGAGGGATACAGAGCCCAGCTGAAATGATAGTTTCCCTTTTCCTGGTGATTGTCGGGCAGGAGATGAAACTGCATTTTCCTGGCTGCGACTTCGTCCTCTTCAAGTTTTCGCAGACTTTCCGTAAGTTGCGCGTTGACCTGTTCGAGATGTTCGTGGCGTTCACGGTTTTCCCGGAGGAGTTTTGCCCGTTCCAAGGCTCTTTTTACTGCATGCTGGATGACACTGATGCTCTGGAAAGGTTTGGTGAGATAGTCCCATGCGCCAAGTTTGATCGCTTCAATGGCGTCGTTGATGCCGCCAAGTCCTGTGACCAGAATCACAGGCATTTCCGGAAATTCCCTGGTTAAGGTTTCCAGGACCTGCAGGCCGTCCACTTCAGGCATGCGCAGATCTGAAAGTACAAGATCGGGACGCTCCAGCCGGCACTTTTCGATGCCGGTGCGTCCGTTTTCGGCTTGGATCACCTGATACCCTAGAATATCCAGATATTCCGCAATTAATTGCCGAACAATGTCTTCGTCATCGATGGTTAATATTTTGATGGATGCCGCCATGCAGGTAAACTCCGCAGGATCCGGACTTGACGCCAAGGGCCTTCAACCGGATTGCTTTTTTTGTGTCATAACCTTATGTTGTGTGAGTATAGGAAACATGATGCTTCATGTCAATAAATTATTGGCGATTTATTGTCCGATTCGAAGTCTGGCCGTCCTTATGGCCAACTCTCTGTCTTTTGTGAAGAGCCACCATTGCGGTTTGGTGGTATGAGGTCCGATGTCTTTTTCTTTTCCCCGACAAAGATACCAGTGGCCATATCTTTCGATAGTGGCAAATGGGTGATTGCCGGAGCACAAAACACTGCATGTGCGGATTTCTTTGAAGAAAATGGTTTCATCGGGGGCTTCCTGCTGAGTCTGTAGGGCAGGGAAAGCCAAGTGGTTTACATCGATGCCCTGCGCTTCATTTTGATCCAACCAATCAGAAATCTTCATCAATCGTTATTTCCTATCTCAAAGGGAGAAAAACCTCTGGTTACAAATCATTCGGAGTGATGAATCCGCTCTTTACGGATAAACATAGCACAGTCCGTTCCTGAATTACTGAAAACATCCACAGCGGGCATACGGGCGGACTTGAAACCCATGGCCTGGCAGCCGTATGGATACTTTGTTTCATAGGTGATAAAAAAATGCTTGCAAAAAAAACAGTTTACCAGTGTGCCTTGATGTTCTTTTCTGTTGGTCATCCAAAAACTCCCTTTAGGTCTTATTCTTCCGAAAGCTTTTCCAGATTTAGGGGATGTGGCAATACCTGGTTTGCTTCATCCAGCTTTTCCTGTGATGCATAAACGGCAACCGCTCTGGAAGAAGAGGCTTCTGCAAAATACGCATCCAGCGCTTCACGAATTTGCCGGGGAGATGCATCAAATAAGCGGTTTCGATAAGATTGGCGCATTGGGTCGGTTATTCCGGCAAAGTGGCGCATGAAGGCGACAAATCCCCGTCCTGCCGGATCCAGTGGCTTGTCCAGCGCCCCAATTGTGCTGATGACGGCTTTTTCCATGTCGTCGGGACTCATTTCATTTTTGGTGTAATATTTCTCGGCCTGAGTAAATACATCGAGTGTCCGGGCGATGTGCGGATCCCGATAGGAGAGAAAAGCAAAGATGCCCAGATTCGTATCCAAGGTGGACATGCCTCCGTAGGCGCCACCCTGCACCCGGATGTGCTTGTAGAGGAAACTGTTGGAAAGTTCCCGCGATGCTAAAAGAAGTAGCGGACTAGAGGGGTGGCTGTAGGCGGGGGACCTCCACGCACCGGCCACATAGGAAACCTGTGAGGGAACGGCGATTCCTGCGTGGACGGATGTGAGCGGGGGAGGGGCCGTCTTTTTTAAGACGAAACTCTCCGGCAGTTTTTCAAGAAGCCGGAGCATTTGTTCCCGCGCCAATTCCATATCTTCGGTTTCTGCGGTCAGGTTGATGCAAAGGTTGCTTTGGTGAAAAAGCATGGTTTTCAGCTCTTCCAGCTTCTTTTGCAGATGGTTTGGCGATGTTTCAAATTCGGCGGCCAACTGTTGAACCAGACGCAATTGTGTCCGACCATGCCATTGCTCGTCGCGGTAAGCGGGCAGAGTCAATGCTGCGCCCGCTGCCCGTTTGGCAAAGATATGACCTGAAGGCACCACGGCGGACTGAAGGCCGTTTTTTCGCTCGGCAATCAAATCGCGTATTCTTTCCTGGTTGTCCAAATCACCGGCGCACAGCACATCGCCGACTGTATGAACTGCCTCCGGAAAGGTGCGACGGAGCGCTTTGAAGGAAAAAATCATCTTTTGCCAAACGTTTTGGGCGTCCGCAGAGAAACCGGCGGATAAATCATATCCAAATCCACCCATATGAAGTGCGATGCGCTTGGACATTTCATCATAGGTCAAACCGGCTGCGCCCATCCCGGTCATACATTTTCCCAAGATCGGCAGATACATCTGAAGTTCTTCGGGAACGGAGGATGTATCAAATGCCAAGTCCACATAGATAATGCCGTTGGTGAAGAGGTCATGCTCCATAACTTCTACCCGGTCAAGAAGACGGATGACGGAGGGAACAGTTTCCACCTGGCGGGGAATATCGCTTACATGCAGTTTTGGAAGAGCGGCTGCGGCTTCAGGCGAATCTTCTTCCATTTGAAAGGCTCTCAGCCGAAGAGCCTCTTGGTCAATTTCCAGTAATTGCTCTTTTGAAAAACCGGCTTTGATAACTTGTAAGGTTTTCTTTTCCTTTTTTTCGTTTTTCCGGCTGAATTCCGGGTCCGGCTCCATAACGGACAGCAGACGATGCGGGTTATCCACCAGCCAGTCCTTGGTTAATTTCTGAAAAATTTGCGGATCTTCCGTCCAGCGCCGGCGAATGTTTTCGATCGCCCTTGAAAAATCCAGGCCGATTAGAGGATCGCCGTCATAGAGCCAAGATTGAAAGACATTGCCCATGAGCGTAATGCCGTAAGGATAGGCCCCACGGGAAATTTCCTTGCCGTGAAATTCCACCTGATGCAAAATCCCTTCGATAAGTTTCCGGTCAAATCCCTCCCGCACAAGGTTTTGCAGGGTATGGTCGATCAGTTTTTCAATATTGTCAATGTCGGCGCTGTTGGCATTGCGCAGGCCGGCGCAAAACATCAACTGTTTAAAGTCAGACTCGATGCCGGAAACCGGCGACATATCTTCGCCGAGGCCTGAATCAATCAGCGCTTTGCGCAAGGGTGCGGCTGCGCTGCCCACCAGCAGACCGGAAAGAATTTCCAAAAGCAAGGTGGTTTCAAAGTCTTTGTTTTCAGAAAGCATCCAGGCCAGATTGACCATGGTTTTTCCTGAGAGTGCTTCTTCCGGGTCCACCGGATAAAAGCCGGAAACACGCCGGGGTGCTTTGAAGAAGGGCTGGCTTGGAATGGAGGAATCCACCTCCACCCGCTCAAAGCCGGCAAGCATTTCCTCAAGAAATGTCAAATGGTCGGCCGTTGGAATGTCACCGTAAAAAAAGAAACGGGCATTGGAGGGAGAGTAGTACCGACGGTGAAATTCAACAAACTCTTCATACGTAAGCGAAGGAATACATTCTGGATCCCCGCCGGAATCCAAGGCGTAAACCGTGTCGGGATAAAGATTTTCCTGGATGCTTTTGAATATCAAAGAATCCGGCGATGAGTAGGCGCCCTTCATTTCATTATAGACGATTCCGGAAATGGTCAGATCGCTTTCAAGATTCCCTGGTTCGGCAAACTCCAGATGGTGGCCTTCCTGCAGAAATGTTTCTTTTCGTATCCGAGGATGCAGCACCAGATCTGTGTAAACTCGGGCGAGATTGAAAAAATCCGTCTTGATCTGACTGGCCACTGGATAAACGGTTTTGTCCGGATAGGTGAAGGCATTAATGAATGTCTGCATGGTCGAGCGCATCAGTTCCTTGAAAGCGTCCTTGAGCGGGTATTTTTCCGAACCGGCTAAAACGGAATGTTCAAGAATGTGGGGCAGCCCCGTAGAATCTCCGGGTGGGGTGCGAAAACCCACGGCATATACATTTTCGCGGTCATAGGAATGCAGGTGCAATACTTTTGCACCGGTAATTTGATGTTCAATTTCATAAGCGGTGAGGCGCATGGCCTCGATCGTTTCCACGCGGAGAATGTGAAATCCATTGAGGATATCGCCTGACTTCAAAGTGGGTTCAGGAGTTTTGGGTGGTGTCATGGAAAAGGTTCCTTTCTAAAAATGAACTTGTCTGCATGGAGGCTACAACATATTCTTTATTCCGGACAGGTCTGAATCAAAACACGACGGTTTTGTGCCTGTCCCTCGGGTGTACTGTTGTCCGCAACCGGCAGGTCGGGCCCGGCACCTTTCACCCAAATACGTTTTGCATCCACGGAGAACTTTTCAACAAGATAATTTTTCACACTTTCCGCTCGCAAGCGGGACAGGATCCTATTATACGTGATGGATCCCACATTATCCGTATGGCCGGTAATCAGCAAACCGGCACGGGGATGCTTCAGTAAGTATTCCTGCAGGGGTTTCAATTTTTCTGTGCCGTTTTCGTCAATGTCGATTGAATTAGTTTCAAATACCACGGCAATGCTGAAACATTCGGAGCTGTTGAAATTGTCAACCATTGGCGCATCGTCCGGCGCTTGAGGAATGGATTTTCGCCTTGGAGCGGAAATGGACGGTTTGGGAGCGGAGATAACCGTTGCGGTTGCGACGGCTGGTTCGCCGGCTGCGGTCGTTTGTGCAACCTTTGGAAGATCGCTGCTGAAGAAGATGTCGCCGATGAGGCCGTCCGCGGGCGTTTTGGTTCTCTGGGTATTGATATACAGCTGCAATCCGGTGGTGACTCCCAGAGGTTCCCCTCCATTGATTTCACTAAACAGGCGTTTGTAATCTTCATAGATATTACGGCGTTCTGTGTACCAAGTGCCGGTTTTATCGGTTTTATTTCTCAAAACGATATATCGCAATTTATCGCCGCCGATCTGCCTGCTGCGGCCGCTCCATCCTTTAGGGGCTTCTGTATCCCAAATATAGCCGATCACCGGCGTGTTCAGAGAGGCAGGAAATCCTGTTTCCTTGAAAGCAACATAAACTTGCAAAGCCTGGTCATCTGTCTCCTTCTTGCGGACATCTGCGCCAACCGGAAGTTTGTAAGCTTTCCAACGCCATGATATTATTTGATAATCTTTTACGTTTACGCGTGCGGCCGAACGAATGCCAAAAGAAGACCTGCCGTCCGATTGCAAGCGCAGGTAATAGTATTCCCCTTCTTTTTCCATTTTCAGAGACGGTGAACCGGACTTTCTTTCCAATGCCCAACCGGCGGGTGCGCCGCCTGTCAGATTTGGAGACCGGAATTTGGTGACGGGGATGATGGATGCGCCTGCTTCTCCCGCCATCGAGAAAAGAAGAAAAAGGAACAGCGGCAAAATAACCCTTTTCATCCTATTCATTTTGAGTAACCGGTTTCCTTGCTCTCAATGCCATAATTTCTGTTCGGGTAAGAACGGATTGTACCAGCTCCACATGCTGCAGAATGTTTTCCCGTCCGCCTTCTTCCCGGTCAATCAGCGTAATGACACGGTCAATGACCAGGCCTGTCTTGCGTGCCGCTTCGATGGCGGTAATCGTGGAGCCACCCGTGGTAATCACATCGTCAAGAATCACCACTTTTTCGCCTGCTTTGACATTTCCTTCGATGGGGCTTTTAGTTCCATGGTCCTTGATATCCTTGCGCACGACAAATGCCTTGACCGGCCGACCCCGTTGCCAGGAAATGACAGCCAGCGCATTGGCGATTGGGTCCGCACCCAGTGTCAGGCCTCCCGCAGCCGTCGCCTCGCTGTTTTTCAGGAGATCGAAAATGATATTTCCAATTAAATTCATACCTTCTGGATCAAGCGTAGTGGGCTTGCAATTGAAGTAGTAATAGCTTTGTCGACCCGAAGCCAGTGTAAAAGGCGGGTTTTCACTGTATTTAAAGGAATGCTCCAGAATTATTTCACCCAGGCGGTTTTTTTTCTCATCCATGTTCATACTGATTCATCCTCCAGTAAAAAGATTTTTTTCATCAGGACGGGTGGTCGCTGATCATAAATTTAATGGGCAGTTCCGCCCAGGTTTTATAGGGAATTCCTGACTTTTTTGCCGGTTCAAACTTCCAGTTTCGAACGGCGTTTACAGCGGTTTGATCCAAAATGGCATATCCGGACGATTTGCGGATGAGGGTTTTGCCGACGCTTCCGTCAGCAAGAACTTCCGCATGAACAAGCACGATGCCCTCAAAGCCTCTTCGTCTTGCCGATTCCGGATATTGAGGGGGTGGATTGTCCCTGTACAGAGGATACGCTTTGGTAAGAGATGGTGTTGCTTCAGATGTTTCCAAATTTTGGCTGGAACGGGAAGCGTGAGAAACCTGTTCTCTCGCAGCAGAAGACACCGGAGCTGACGGCGGCAATGCCGGAAGAGCATCGATGGAAACTTTTTGTTGATCCTTAGAAACTGGTTGGAGTTTTGCCGGAGAATGAAACACAGGTGCGTTTTCTGAGGGGACAGGGGCCGAAGAGGCTGTCTGAAATTTTTTGGGAGTCCGGTTTTTCTCGACAGGAAGTGCAACCGTTGTATGGTGTTTTGCCAGCGAAACCCATACAAAATCCATTTTTCCAATGTCTTGCGCAATCGGCGTGCTGACAGATAAACTGAAAGATAAAATACACAACGCCAGACCATGCAGTCCCAGCGAAGCAAAAATGCCCGGCCATCTCTGTTGTCTTTCAAAAATCATAGCCGTTCATGCATCTTGTTTTAACAGTTGATCAATGATTTTCACAGCAGCTACGCCATCCTGGGCGAAAGACGCGCCGATGGATTCGGCATACGTCCGGGTGACTACCGCACCTCCCACCAGAAAATGGGCGGCAATTCCCTGTTCCCGGGCCAGACCGATCACCTCTTTCATATGGACCATCGTTGTGGTCATTAATGCAGATAGTCCTATAATATCAGGACGTTCTGTTTTTGCAGCATTAATAATCGCCTGATCGGGAACATCCTTTCCCAGATCAATAACACGGTAACCGTAGTTTCTCAAAAGCAGTGCGACAATATTTTTGCCGATGTCGTGAATATCTCCACGGACAGTCGCCAGCAAGACCTTGCCCTTTTCCTGCGAAGCGTCCTTTTTTAAATACGGATCCAGATATGCCAGCGCCTTCTTCATCGTTTCTGCGGCAGCCATCAGCTGAGGCAGAAAATAAACTTTCTTTTCATAAAAGTCACCAACCCGAACAATGGCCGGTATGAGAATTTCATCCACCATCTGGTTGGCCGTTTTTCCTTTTTGGAGAGCCGCTTCAATGAGCGTGACCACATGATCCCGGTCTCCATCCAGAACCGCCTTGGCAATTTTTTCATCCGGCGAAATTTCCGCGGTTGAAATGGTTGGTAAAACAGATGCGGGAGGCTGTGCAAAATGCGCGATGAAATGCAGGGACGAAGGATCCTTGGCGATCAGCACATCGGATGATTTCTTTATATTCATCAATTCGACGCTTGCCGGATTGGCGATGGCCAGCGTAAGTCCGCAATACTGGGCCATGGCCAGAAACGAGGCGTTCAGCCAGGGACGGCCCGGCATCCCGAAAGACACATTAGACAAGCCCAGGACGGTTTTGGATTTCAGTGTTTTACCGCACCAATTTACCGTTTCCAGGGTTTCTTTGGCGGCTTTGGCGTCGGAGGCAACCGCCATGACCAGACCATCAACCACAAAATCATCTTTGGTGAAGCCGAATTCCTGTGCTTTTTGGAAAATCGATTGAATGACTGCACGGCGTTTGACGAATGTCTTGGGAATATTTCCGTCGGTCAATGGAAGCAAAATAAACATGGCGCCATATTTGGCCGCCAAAGGCATGAGTTTGGCCAGTTTTTCTTTTTCGCCGGAAATGGAATTAATCAACATCCGGCCGGGATACAGGCGCAGGGCGGTTTCAATCGTATCTACCCGTGAAGAGTCGATCACCAGTGGCAGCCGGCTGGATGTTGATAAACAACTGATTACTTGTTTAATGGTTTGAACTTCGTCAATGCCCGGTTGTCCGACATTCACATCCAGCAAGGAAGCTCCGTGAGCTTCCTGTTCCTGAGCCATTTGGCGGATGAGCGTAAATTTGCCTTCTAAAAGCTCCTGCTGAAGGGCTTTTTTGCCGGTGGGATTGATTCTTTCGCCGATGATCAGGAGGGGTTGCCCATCATGCAGATGGACAAAGCTCCTTGCGGAACTAAGCGCACTGATGGATAAACGGCGTGGCTTGGCGGGTTTTCTACTTCCGACTTTAGCCGACAGAGCGGCAATATGGTCCGGCGTAGTTCCGCAGCAGCCGCCAAGGAGATTGGCTCCGGCCGCCGCAAGCTTTCCGGCGCAGGTGGCAAAGGTTTTCGCGTCCATGTCAAATACTGTTTTTGAGCCTTCCAGTCGCGGCATGCCGGCATTGGGTTTCGCCAGAAGCGGCACAGTTGCGAGAGGTTTCATTGCGGCGATGATCTCCGCCATTTGCTCGGGGCCGGCGGAGCAGTTACAGCCCACTGCATCCGCGCCGAGGCTCTGTAATGTAATGACCGCGCTTTCCGGAGGAGTACCACCAAGTGTATGACCGTCTTTTTCAAAGGTCAGAGAAGTCATCGTAAAAATATCAGACAGCTCTTTCACCGCCAGAAGCGCCGCGCGCGTTTCCTGGATGTCGATCATCGTTTCGATAACGATCAAATCGCAGCCACCGTCGATCAGGCCACGCACCTGTTCTTTGAATCCATCTATCGCTTCTTCAAAGGGCAGGGAACCGAAAGGCTCGATGAATAAACCTGTGGGGCCGATGTCGCCTGCGATCAGCGCTTTTCTCCCGCATGCTTTTTTGGCCAGACTCGTCAGTTCCAGGTTGACAGTGTAAACATCCTTTTCGGCCTTGTATTGCTGAAACTTGAAGCGGTTGGCTCCGAAAGTGCAGGTGTATACGATTTGCGCTCCCGCTCTGACGTAGGAGGCATGAACATCATGAAGAACGGAGGGATGCTCCAGGCACCAGATTTCCGGACAGACGCCCGCAGGCAATCCTCGTTTCTGAAGCTCGGTTCCGGTGGCTCCATCAAGAATAACCATTTGATTCTGAAGGAGATTTTTAATTTTGATCTTAGACATGTTTAAACCTTTTTAACTGAATTTACTTCCAGCGGCCTTATACCATCTTTACCGCCGGAAGGGGAATGAAATTTTTGCCGGTGTGGGATTGAATTTCTTTATAACATCAAAGCATTATCTTTGCGGACGCTCTTTTGCCAAAGGTTCTTTTCCCAATGGCGGCAAATGCTGTGCCGCAGAGGGGCTCTCCGATGATTTAACGAAAACCTTTTCGATGATGACAGGCGTGACCGGGACGTCATTCATTCCCATAAAAGATGCGGTCTGGACACTTTCAATTTTATTGACCACATCCATTCCCTGCACAACTCTGCCGAAAACGGTATAGCCGTATTCCTGACGGGTCGATCTGGAATAATTCAAAAAATCATTATCCTTGGCGTTAATAAAAAACTGGCTGGTAGCTGAATTCGGGTCGCCGGTTCTTGCCATGGCAACGGTTCCCTTATCGTTTTTCAGACCATTGTTGGACTCAATGGCGATGGGAGGATGGGTTTTTTTCAGCTCCATTTCTTTTGTATATCCGCCTCCCTGAATCATGAATCTCCAAATGACCCTGTGAAAAACCGTACCGTCATAGAAATGGCTGTTTACATACTGTAGAAAATTGCTGACCGTATTGGGCGCTTTTTCGGGATTGAGCTCAATTTCAATCGTTCCCATGCTGGTTTGTATGACCACGAGGGGAAGACTGATTTCGGCGGCGTGTCCCGATATTGTCCAAAAGAAAGCAAAAAAGCAGATGATCAGACCTGTCGATGCTAGGCGAACCATGGTTTTAAAAGGTTGTCGATGGTTTTTCATAACGGAATCTCCTTGTGCGCTGTTTTTCAAAATGAGTTTTGATGGACTTGGCCATTTTTCCCATTACCGGATGCCGGCGGGAGGCGAGGAGAACCAGAAGGCTTCCCAGATGTCCATACGATAAACCTGCTTCCTGGGCGGCGCAGGCCAGGCTTGCATCGATGCTGATATCGGCGTTGGGATTGACATCCAGAACATAAAAAACATGGTTTTGCATCCGGATGTCCAAACGGGCGTAGTCGCGGCAACCCAGTATGCGGTATGCGTTTAAGCTGACCTCTCGCAGGGCGCTTTCTTCTTTGGGGTCGAGCGGCGCCGGAAGCCGTGTTTCAATTTTTTCATAGTGATGGGAGCCGGGAATAAATTTGGCGTCATAGGTGCAAAGACGGTCTTTCACATCGGAAAAAAAAGAGAAATCCATTTCTGCTACCGGCAGCACAGTCAGTTCATCATTGCCAATAACGGAAACATGAAATTCACGCCCATCAATGAACTCTTCCACGATAGACGACTGGTGGTAGGTATTTTCAATGAAGATGATTCGTTGACGAAGTTCGGCAGGATTAAGCACAACGGCGTCCCGGGTAATACCTGCTGAACAATGTTCGTTTACCGGTTTGACGATGGCCGGAAACTTGGTCCAATGGGAGGATTTGCCCCCGTGGAAGATTTGCCAGGCCGGTGTGGGAATTCCGGCTTCATCCAGCAGCACTTTTACGCGAAATTTATCCTGTGCCAGGGCCAGGGCTTCGGGGGTTGCGCCGGTATAAGTGAATCCCATACGTTCCAACTCCATGGCGACCAGCCATTCACTGTGTTCAATCCCGGGAAGACTTTCGCACCAGTTTAAAAGGATGTGTTTTGCAGGATCAAAGGAATGTAAACATTCTGCAAGATTAGAATCGGTTAGAGCAACAAAGACGGTGGGGTGTCCGATTTCCGTCAAGGCCCGGCCAAGCTGTTGGGAAGCGCCAACCGCCTCTCTTTTTTCGGTTTCGGTCCATGATGGATCAACATTGTATAATAAAATAACCGGAATGTTTTCCGGCATAGCCTTTATCGGCATGAGGAATTTCCTTTAATCTGTTTTTTCGGATTTCAGAGTCGTTCTTGTTGGGAGAAACCAGCGGGATGAAGGATCATGATTTCAAATGCTGGCCTCATGGCCCGGACAGTTTGCTCTGCGCTCGCGTTCATGCCCGGTGTAGCGGCTCAAATTCCATCCTTTTTGGATACGTCGTAAATCTGTCCGTCTCTGATGACGAGACGAGGCGCCCGGCAGGCTTCAATTTTTTCCAGCGGGTTGTCTTTCAGTACCGCCATGTCTGCGGCTTTTCCCTTCTCCAACGTTCCAATTTTATCGGACATCTTCAGGATTTTCGCATTGTTAACCGTTGCACACTGTAATACCTCTTGGGGGGTAAAGCCGATGCGCCCAAGCATTTCCATTTCACGCCAAAGCGATCCGTGATAAATGAATGGCACACCCGAATCGGTTCCACAGCCGATCAGCACGCCGGCTTGCTTCATCTTCAACAGATTTTTGGGTCCGTGAAGCAGCATGTCAAAATAGATTTCCGGACGGGCGGCAAATTTGCTTTTCGCGAAAAGCTGTTCGCATCCATATCTTTTGTAATTCTCCAGAGAAGCCACATTGGCCCGGTGAATGTCCGGCTCAATATCGTTTTCAAGATTTGCGTTCAGATATGCCCGACGAACGGTCTGTTCACCCGTAATAAAATCGGTTACATATTGAGAAGGCAACTGATCATAGGCTTCTTCGGCGGCCAGCATTTGCGCAATGATCATGGTGGGGACAATGGCGACATTTTTTTTCGTCATGATCTGGAGATCACGGTCGGACAGTTCCGTGTCCGCAATGGTATGCTCCATGGATGAGATTCCATATTGGAGTGCCCGGTCGAAACCGAATTTCGTATGAATGTGACCGGCAACCGGCAGTTGATGCTTTTGCGCAAAGTCCATAATAATGCGCAGATGTTCGTCTGTGTAGATGGGAATATCTCCCCGGCCGCAAAGCAGAGATTTCCTGTCGAGAGTCAATTTGATAAAAGATGCGCCGCCGGCAAGGTTCTGCTCCATGCCTTTTTTCAGCGAGGTCGTGTCCTGAAACCACAGACTGGGATTGCCGGTAAAAGACAGAGTAATATCCGAAAAAACGGAAATATCTCGGGGGGCAATGTCCGGATGTCCCCCGTAAATGTTGGTAAATGCGTTGCAATAAACGACACGGGGACCGATGATTTCACCCCGCTCAATCATTTTCAGTCCGTCCTGAAGCAATTTCGGCATGGCGCCGACATCACGGATGGTGGTGACGCCATGCGCAAGCTGTTGAATGTAATTCCTTTTCAATTGACGCAGCAACAAAGGAAATCCACTGAGATGGAGACTTGCCTGACTGGTGAGCGTGCTGTGGCAATGGGCGTCAATCAGTCCCGGAATAACATATTGATGCTTCAGATCAATAATCTCAAAAGCATCTTGCGGTTCCGGCACCCGATCCGTCAGGGCTTCAATGGTCCCCTGACGGATAATGATGACTTTATTTTGCAACACGGAACCGGAAACGACATCAACGACATTGCCGGAAATCAGCGCCAGCGGCTTGCCGGATGGCACATTCATTCGTTGATAATTCGGAAGCGAAGAAACGCAGCCGCTCATGCCGGGAAAGGACAGGGAGAGTGCGGATACGGCCGATGCCTGCAAAAGCCGCCTTCTGGTGATTTTGCCGATTTGAGCATTCCGGCTCATAACGTATTTTTCCTCTTCTTCGATAAGCTGCCGAACGCTATTCGTTCATCGCATATTCGCCGTTCAGGACGGATACGTATTGTTTCCAGATCCGGTCGTACTGGGCTTCGTCTGCCTGTGCTTTGATCAGCATAATTTCCTTGCAATAGGCACGCTGATCTTCCTTTGTATTGTGCGTGCCGTAAATTTGCAGGGCAAAGCGGGCAAAATCGCGCACCATGAAATCAAAAATCTGATTGAGGATGTCCGGATCAACCCGGTCGATCTGTGCCTGTTCAAGAATCAACTGGCCATAGACCACAATGGAAAACATCTCGCCCAGCGGTAGAGAGAAGATGGGGTCCATGTCCTGCGCCTTGTCCGGACCCGCCTTTTCCAGTAATTCCTTGAAAATGGCGATCTGGCGGGTAAAAATTGCCACATTGGGCAGGGACTGATTGGCTTCGAAGATCGGAGCATAATCATGAAACTGAATCTTTCCCAGACCCTTCGTCGGTCCCTGATTGAAAAGGAAAAGGTCATCGCGGAGGGAGAAGTCCGGGGGAACCGGTGGATAAGCGGCCGGATTGAAGAAATAGTTTTTCATGAACTTGCGGATGAGTTGAACATTGACGTGCACGGTGCCTTCCAGCTTGGAGGGTCCGCGGATATCGCATGCGGCCATCGAGAAATACATATCTTTTTCAAAGCCTTTGGCGGCGATGACTTCCCAGAGCAGATTGATGACTTCTTCCGCTTGTGTGGTGACTTTCATTTTACTGGTGGGATTGTACAGCAGATAACGACGGTCTTCGGCATGGGCGTTACGGAAATAATCGGTGGCCCGCCGCTGATATAGCTTCATGCCGAAAATGCGGAGCCAGGCATCCATGAAATTTTTTCGGACATGGGGCATGTCCGAAACATGAATACCGTAGAGAACGCGGTTGGAAGCATGGGTGATGGCTTCATAAAAGCTGTGTTCGGTTACGCCGATGGAAGCGGGGCCGATGTTGAACTTGCCGATGTTGACGGTGTTCAGCGACGAATCCCAGGCATGCGAACCCCTCGAAAGAATATCCTCCTCGGTGATGGGATAATCATGAAGTGCAAAATTGGAAACGTACTCCTGATGAGAAATGACATTCTTTTTCAGCTCATACGCCTTGTTATGAAAATTGGTGACAAAGAAAGTATAGTCGTCTGTCCCGTCTTTGATCTTGCCGAGCGTGGAAACCATATCCGCTTCATTGCCGTTTCCGATGTAGTATTTTTCACCGTTCGCGACCCAGGTGCCATCTCCTTTCGGCGTCAGGGTGGTTTCCGTGGAATAAATGTCGGCGCCATGAGTTTTTTCAGACAGACCAAAAGCGAAGATCGCGCCTTCCTTGAGCAGTTTCGCTGCTTTTTGTTTGGCCTTTTCGTTGGGACTCATCCAGATGGGGCCCAATCCCAGGATGCTGACCTGAAAACAATACCAATAACCTAACCCGTAAAAAGCCAAAAGTTCGCTGTACTCGCTGTTGCGGGCCGTGTCCCAGCGGCAATCCGGATCACCGTCACCGTATTCGCTTGGGGTAAGCAGCTTGGCGAATATCTGTTCTTTGCCGATAAAATCGACAAACTCGCGATACCAGATTTTCTTATTGAAATCTTCCGTGAGCCGGGTCTTCCCCATATTTTCAAAGAATTCAATGGTTTTGTTCATAATTGCCTTGGATCCTTCGTCAGACATGAGACTTTGGTACTTTTTGGGTTGCAGCAGGTAATTCATCTTTGACTCCTTTCTGGTTGCACGATCGTGTTTACCCTGTAAATTGATTACGGATACATCCTTCACAGAAAATACTTTATGGCGTTTCATACACTTTTTTTTGAAGAATTTCTACTTCAAAAAAGGTCCTGACCCGCCAAAACGTCCGGATTTTCAAAGGGATAATTTTACTCTATCCTGCCTTTATCCTTGACAAATCGGAACATTTTCCTTAATCTTCAGAATCAAAAAAAATCTCCGGGACGAAAAAAAATGAAAAAGAAACCCGCAAATGTTCCGCTTGAATCCAAAAGAAAAAAACTGAATTTGGCCCTGCAGGGGGGCGGTGCGCACGGCGCTTTTACCTGGGGAGTGCTCGACAGACTGCTCGAAGAGGATCGGATTGTGATTGAGGGCATTGTCGGCACCAGTGCAGGAGCTGTAAATGCAGCCATTCTGGCTTACGGCCTGGAGTCGGGCGGACCTCAAAAAGCAAGGGAATTGCTGAAGAATTTCTGGATTTACAATTCAGAAAACAGCCAATGCTCACCTTTCCAGCCGACCCTGTGCGACAAGGCCTTTGGCAGTAAAGGGTCCATGGAATTTTCGCCCAGCTGGCAGATGTTCGACATGTTTTCGCGTATGCTTTCTCCGTATCAGTGGAATCCCAATAATATGAATGTATTCAGAGATGTCATTGAGAAGACGATTGATTTTTCGGTGCTTCAGCAATCGAAATCGATCAAGCTTTTCATCTGCGCCACCAATGTGCTGACCGGGCGATTAAAAGTCTTTGAAAACAAAGAAATCACTCCGGATATGATTCTGGCCTCCGCTTGTCTTCCCTATCTTTACCAGGCGCCTGAAATTAACGGACAGTATTATTGGGACGGCGGCTACATGGGCAATCCACCGATTTTTCCCGTTATTTACAATACCGATTGCCAGGATGTCCTGATAGTGCAGATAAATCCAATCAACATTCCCGAGGTGCCCAGAAGTGCTCCGGCGATTTTAGACAGGATTAATACATTGAGCTTTAATTCCAGCCTCATGCGGGAGATGCGGGCCATCTGGTTTGTCACCTCTCTGGTGGAAAAGGGAGAACTGGACGCCGAAAAACATAAACACACCTTTATTCACACCGTGGATGCCGAGGAAGAAATGGCCAGGCTGACGGCGTCCAGCAAAATGAATCTGGACAGGAGTTTTCTGCAGTATTTATTTGATACCGGAAGAGTAAAAGCTGCAGAATTCCTTGAAAATCACTACGATAAAATCGGCAAGGAATCATCCACCGACATCAAGGCTAAATTCTTTTAACTTTTATCAAAGGAGCTTATTGCCATGCCATCTTTTCTTTTTCGTCTAGCTGTTCTTTCTTGTTTTCTATTTTATCTCCTATCCGGGACCGCTTTTGCCGAGACGACATCGGAAGCCGCCGAAGCGTATGAAAAGGGAAATGAACTTGCAGAATCCGGCAATTATACGGCAGCGGTTGCTGCTTATGGAAAAGCTATTGAAAAAGATCCTCGCTATGTCAAAGCCTATAATAATCGAGGGGTTGCCTTCAAAGCGCTGGGACAATACCAAAAGGCTATTGACGATTACAGTAAGGCTATGGAATTCGATCCGCAACTGGCTGAATTGTATAACAATCGTGGAGATGCGTATGATGAAATCGGAAACTATGCGCAGGCGCTTGGTGATTACAACAAAGCCGTTGAACTCAATCCGGAATATGCAAAGGCGTACAACAATCGTGGTGCGACTTATGTAAAGATGAACGAATATGATCAGGCTGTCCGGGATTTAAATAAGGCCATTGAGCTGAATCCTCAATATGCAAGCGCATATAACAACCGGGGAACGATTTATGGAAGACGGAAGCAATATGATCAGGCTATCCAGGATTTCAGCATGGCCATTGAGCTGGATCCGCAACTGGGCGTTTCCTTTTTTCTTCGGGGGCTTATTGAAGGCACGCTGGGTGATACGGCCAAAGCCGAAGAAGACATCAAAAAAGCCGCCCGCCTGGGGCATCAGGATGCAAGGGAGTTTTTGGAGAAACGGGGGGTGAACTGGAAAGAGGCTTCCGTGCAGACAACCGCTGTGACGCAGAAAAAGGCAAAGACCACCGCTCTTCCTGTCCCGCCTGGCAAGGATGATACGAAAAACGCAGGCGTCGAAACCAAAGAAGCAAGTGTGCGCCATGACAAACCTGCTGACCATGCAACCCAAATCCGTGACGAAGCACAAGTGAAAGATCTGATCAACCGATGGGCGGAAAGTTGGATGTCGGGAGATATGGACACGTTTCGGAGTTGCTATGATGAAAGTTTTACCTATCAGAACCTGAATCTCGATGCATGGGTGGCGCGCAAGGTTGGAATTCGTAAACGTAGTAAAAACATAAAGATACGAATTGAAGAAATCCGTGTAACCGTTGAGATCTCCAACGCAACGGTATCTTTTATCCAGTATTACAGCTCATCGATTCTTCAGGACAAGACCTCCAAAAAGCTCAAATTGGAAAAGGTAAACGGTCAATGGAAAATTATGCGGGAAATTCTGTAGAGGTTCTTCTTCAGGCATTCATCAGGCCGGAATCGAGAATTTGTCGCAAAAGCTGAAATAATTTTATTGACAAAAGATCGGAAATTCTGTTAATGAGCTTCCACGCTTGGATCCGAAAGGACTGGGACGGAAGGAAAACCCGAAAGGAACGTTTCGCCTCTCGTCTTGCGACGAGGGGCTTTTTTTGTGCCGAAAATGAGAGTGATCGAATCCGTTCAGGAAATGCAACGTTTCAGCGAAAGTGTAAGACTTTCCGGTAAAAAAATATCCTTTGTTCCAACCATGGGCTATTTTCATGAAGGTCATCTTTCTCTGATGAGAGAAGCCCGCCAGACAGCCGATCAGGTTGTCGTCAGTATTTATGTCAATCCCACCCAGTTTGGCCCCAAGGAAGATTTTTCCAAATATCCCAGAAATTTTGAGCGGGATGCCAAAATGGCGGAAGAGGTTGGCGTGGATGTGATCTTTTTCCCGTCCAATTCAGAGATGTATCCAGAAGAATATCAGACCTATGTTCATGTGGAAAAGGTCACGCAGAATCTTTGCGGCGCTTCCCGGCCTGGTCATTTTCGAGGGGTGACAACTATCTGCTGTAAATTGTTCAATATTGTCAAGCCGCACCGAGCCATTTTCGGCAAGAAGGATTTTCAGCAACTGGCGGCCATCAGAAGAATGGTTGCCGATTTAAATCTGGATATGGAAATTGTCGGACTTTCCACCTATCGTGAGCCGGACGGACTGGCCATGAGTTCACGCAATGTTTATTTGAGTAAAGAAGAACGTATTTCCGCCCTTTCGCTGATCGGTGCTCTCAAACTTGCGCGAAAACTTTATGTCGATGGAGAAAAAAATGCGGAATCGGTCATCGGTAAAGCGGGAAAGTTTATTCAGGGCTTTCCCTACACCCAGATAGATTACCTAAAAATTTGCAATGCGTTTACATTGGAGGATGTTCCTGAAATCCAGGAGAATTGTGTGATGGCCCTGGCTGTCCGAGTGGGGAAAACCCGTCTGATTGACAATTCCGTTTTCGGTGAAGAACTTCAAGCATAATATTTTCAGAACTTGAGGAGTGAAAAAGAACGACCATGCAACGATTTATGATGAAATCCAAAATCCATCGCGCCACGGTTACCGATGCCGATTTGCATTATGAAGGTAGCGTAACCATTGACGAAACTCTCATGGAAGCGGCCAACATGCTGCCTTACGAGCAGGTTGAAATCTACGACATCAACAACGGAGAACGATTTTCAACCTACATCATCCAGGGAAAACGGGACTCAGGAGTCATCTGTCTTAACGGAGCTGCAGCCAGAAAAGTAGCCAAAGGAGACTTGATTATTATGGCTACTTATGTTTCCGTGAATGACGATGAGGCAAAAAAATGGAAACCCATCTCCATTTTGGTGGATGCCAAAAATAAAATTAAAAAAGCATCGAAATAACCATGAATCCATAAACGAAGAAAAGCATCCTTCTGTGAAGCCGGGGATGCTTTTTTTATGGAAAGAACGTAATCCGCATGTCTTTCCATTCATGGAAAGACATGAAAACAGCATCGTTTATGTATTTGAAAAGGAAATCCAATGCCCGCGCATAACCGTTTACTGAAACGCGTTTTCTGGCTGATCTTTTTCGCGATTTTGGGCCTGTTGCTCTGGAGAGGGTTTCCGGGAATTCGTGATTGGCTGGCGCCTCGTTATCATGCCGAACCGCGAGCGGTGACGGCTCGCGGAGATTTGGCGGCTGACGAGAAGGCAACAATGGAATTGTTCGAGAAATCGCGTAATTCGGTTGTCTTCATTACCACCAAGTCGCTTGTAAGAGATTTTTGGACGAGAAATGTTTTTGCCGTGCCGCGAGGGTCCGGTTCTGGTTTTCTCTGGGATGATGCAGGTCATGTCATCACCAATTATCACGTTATTGAGGGGGCAAGCGAAGCGATTGTGAAACTCAGTGACGGGCGTGATTACCGGGCGGCACTGATTGGAGTCAGCCGGCCCCATGATCTTGCCGTCCTTAGAATCGGTGTCGCTGCCAAGCATCCTCCTCCGCTACCACTAGGCAGCAGCAGTGATCTGAAAGTGGGACAGAAGGTCTTTGCCATCGGTAATCCTTTTGGATTGGACTGGTCACTCACAACCGGCATTGTTTCGGCTCTGGACCGTTCCCTGGAAGGTGACGGCTTCACGATCGAGCATTTGATTCAAACGGACGCGGCCATCAATCCCGGAAATTCAGGAGGACCTCTGCTGGATTCCGCCGGTCGACTGATCGGGATCAATACGGCCATATACAGCCCCAGCGGCGCCAGTGCCGGCATCGGTTTCGCTGTTCCGGTGGACACGGTGAATCGGGTGGTGCCTCAGTTGATCCGTAGTGGAAAGTATATCCGTCCCGCCCTGGGTATTGAAGTGGATGAAGGGATCAACGAACGGATCAAAGCGGTTCTTGGTGTGAGCGGTATTGTTGTTTTGCGGGTTTCTCCCGGGTCGGAAGCGGAAAAGGCGGGCTTGGCAGGAGGAGTCATTTTGCGCAACGGGGAATTTATTCCAGGGGACATTATTACCGCCGTCAATGGAAAACCAGTCGATACCGTCGGAAAACTATATGCCTTGCTTGATGATTTCTCGGTAGGCGATACAGTCAAATTAACGCTGTTGACCAAAGGACAAACCAGAGAAGTCACAGCAACGCTCCAACCGGGTAATTAGTGTTTCCGAAGCTTTACATTTTCTCTTTTTTGCCGGTTTTGTCCCTCCAGTCGGCATGATTGATTCCGAAAAGAATTTTCTTTTTTATCCGGGTATCCTGCGGACAGGGACTTCGAGAAAGCCTTCACGTAACGTCGGTGGAGCGCAGGTAGAAGGGAACACAGGTTTCCGGACTCAAAAAATTTCCCTGGCGATAGTTTTCCAATGCCAGAAGCCCTACGGATGAGGCGCAAAGGAATTGCTGATAAGCGGGTGCGATATTTTGCCTCAGGGAAGAGGGGAAAAGATCGGCATATTTGATGGCGCCGTCACCGACATAAACGACATTAGGGCTGGCAGATTCCGCAATTAGCCGGGGATTTACGGCTTTTGCGGTTTCCAGTTCCTGTAACAATCCGTTTTGGTCGTATTGGTAGCTGGCGTAATAAACCTGACCGCGTCCCGCATCCATCATGGCGCAGATGTTTCTTTCCTTTTCTTTCACATTGAGCGCCAGAGCGGCCAATGATGAAACCCCTGCCGCCGGCTTTTCCGTGGCTAACATAAAACCTTTGAGGGTGCTCAGACCGATGCGCAAACCAGTGAAGGATCCGGGACCCAGAGTGCAGGCAAAGAAATCGATATCCGTCACCAACAGGTTTGTCAAACGGAAGGCTTCATCAATCGCTGGAAGCAAAACTTCGGAATGATGCAAGCCTTTATTGAGAAGAGTTTCATACAAAACCTGTTTTTTTTGTAAAATGGCCACAGAGGCGGTTTTCGAACAGGAATCAAAAGCGAAGGTGATCATATTACTTGAATAATTTTAAGACATCGTTAATGGGTTTGATATTGAGCCGTTCGATGTCGATCATGATGACAAAAAGCATCAGCATCAGCAAGACGACAAAGCCGATTTGCTGAGACCACTCTTTGACCTTAACGGGAACCTCCCGGCGGGTGATCATTTCGATCAGATAAAAGAAGATGTGTCCACCGTCCAGCACGGGAATAGGGAAAAGATTGATGACGCCCAGGTTGATGGAAAGCACAGCCATAAAAAGAATAAAGGGAATGATTCCCTCTCTGACCTGATTTCCTGCTACCTGAGCGATAAAAATGGGCCCGCCCAGTGTCCGCGGCGAAATCACTCCTTCGATCATCTTCACAACGGAAATCACCGTCAGCTTACTGATTTCCCATGTTTTTTCCAGGGAAGAAAGGATGGCAGCCAGAGGACTTTTTCTTTCAATTACGGTCTGGCCGGAGGGGGAAATGCCGATCAGATAAGAGGTAACATTTTCGCCGAATATGTTCTTGGTCTGGGATAATTTCGGTTGGACGGTAAAACGGATTTCCTGGGTTTGTCGTTCGACCACCACATCGATATTTCGTCCTTCGGATTCCATGATGATGGGCTTGATGTCATCCCAGTAATGCACTTTTTTGCCGTTTAACGATAAAATCTTATCATTGGCGAGCATGCCTGCCGAGGCTGCTGCAGAGTCCTGCGACATTTCTCCGACAACCGGTAGGAGATTCGGAATTCCGTACATAAAAACAATGATGAAAATAAAGACAGCCAGCAAAAAGTTGAAAAAGGGTCCGGCCGCAACAATCAGAAGTCGCTTCCAGGTGGGCTGTTTGTAAAAAGACCTTTTCTCATCTTCCGGCGGCAAGTCTTCTGTTCCGGACTCGCCCAGCAGTTTGACATATCCGCCCAGCGGAATCCAAGAAATTACATATTCCGTTTCTCCGACTTTCTTTCCAAAAATTTTGCGTCCGAAGCCCAGTGAAAATTTCTGAACCCCGACGCCTCCCAGGCGAGCAGCCAGAAAGTGTCCGAATTCATGAATAAATATCAAAATACCCAGTAATACAATAAACGCGATGATGGTAGTCAATCTTTCATCCTTTCTTGATCTTTGTGATCAGGTATTGCGCTTCCCTTCGAGTATCCGCGTCGATTTCCAATATTTCGGAAAGAGAAGGATTATCCTGAATAGAATGGTTTCGCAACATCTTTTCTATCACTTTCGGCAAATCCACAAAGCCGATTTTGTTTTCCAGAAACGCGGCGACGGCTGCCTCATTTGCTGCGTTTAAAACCACAGGCGCGGTTCCACCTGATCGTCCCGCCTCAATGGCCAATCCCAGACAGGGAAATTTCCGGATGTCCGGCTCAAAGAACGTCAAAGGTCCGGTTTTGGCCAAATTTAACGAAGGCAGGTCACTTTCTAAACGGTCCGGCCAGGTTAACGCATAAGCGATCGGATTCCGCATATCGGCGATGCCCAGTTGTGCTAAAATACATCCATCCCGAAGCTCAATCATGGAATGGACGATGCTTTGCGGATGAACGACAACTCCGATCCGGTCCATTTCCAGATCAAACAGCCATCTCGCTTCCATGATTTCCAGTCCCTTGTTCATCATCGATGCGGAATCAATAGTAATTTTCCGACCCATTTTCCAGCGCGGATGCTTAAGTGCCTGCCGGAGCGTTACTTTCTTCAGCTCAGCTCTGGATAACGCATAAAACGGGCCGCCAGAAGCCGTGAGAAGAATTCGTTTGATATCGGAAAGTTTCTGTCCCTGCAGGCACTGGAAGATTGCGCTGTGCTCACTGTCTATGGGAAGAATCTTCACTATTTTTTCGGCGGCTTTCCGGGTGACCAGGCTTCCCGCCACAACCATCGTTTCCTTGTTGGCCAGAGCAATGTCCTTGCCGGCTTCAATCGATGCCAGTGTCGGCTTTAGACCTGCAAAACCGGAGATAGCGGAAACCACCATATCGGCTCCAGCGTAAGAGGCAACCTCTTCCATCCCTTGTTCATCGTAGAGAATGGGGAGTGTATGTTTGGGGCCCAGAATTTCACGCAAAGACTCCGCATCCTGCAAGGTTTGAACTGCCGCGATTTCCGGACGGAATTTCTCGATCTGTCCGGCCAGAAGACGGACATTTCTGCCTGCTGCCAGCGCCGCCACGGCAAACCGGTCCGGATTCTTCTCAATAACATCCAGCGTGCTGACCCCGATAGAACCTGTGGATCCCAAGATCGTAATATTTTTCATCCGCCAATCACAAATATCCGGTAATAATAGACAAAAGGAGCCACGAAAATCAGGCTGTCCAACCGATCCAAAAGACCTCCATGTCCGGGAAGAAGAGCGCTGGCGTCCTTTTTGCCGTAATTTCTTTTAATGGCGGATTCACACAGGTCTCCAAGCTGTCCGATCACGCCTCCCACCAAACCGAGAATCAACAGGTGAATCATACTGACATGAGGTAAAAAGAAATAACCGAAGATCCATGCTCCCAGTGTGCCGCCCGCCATAAGACCGAGCGTTCCCTCGACGGTTTTTCCGGGACTGACGGGTTCCAGCAGTTTTCTTTTTCCCAGATTTTTTCCTACATAAAGTGCCACCGTGTCGCCGACAATGGAAATCACCAGCACCAGAATGATCCAGAAAGCGCCTTGGTCCAGCTTCCGAAGCAGAATAAAGTGCGAGGTCAGAAGCGGAATATACATCATGCCGAAAACAACTTTGGCAACCGAGGATACATCAAAACGGTCTTCCCGGATTTTCCATAAAAAGATAATGAAAACAGAGATGAACGCAAAAACAAGCAAGGACGTCATGACTTGCGGATCTCCATGAAGTGCCGCCAGCGGAATCAAAATCGCAAAAAGAATACTTTCTGTTTTCTCTTTCTTGAATCCTTCGCCAAAAACCATGCTGTTGTATTCGGTTATGCCAACCAGAATGGCCAGTATTGCTACAAGGGTCAGCACGAAAGGAGAACTGAGGAGAATGATCGCCAGCAGAGTCAGCCCCAGAGCAAGTCCGGTCAGCCAGCGCTGTAGATGAGTATTGTTGATTGCCATGAAAATCCTTTATGTCGGTTACTTCTCTGAAATTTGCTCGCTGGTTAAGCCGAAACGCCTTTCTCTTTTTTGGTAGGCGGCGATGGCTTTCAACAATTCCTCTTTGTTGAAATCGGGCCACAAAACATCGGTGAAATAAAGTTCCGTATAGGCAAGCTGCCACAGCAGGAAATTGCTGATTCGGTATTCTCCGCTGGTTCGGATGAGTAAATCCGGATCGGGCATGCCGCTGGTGAACAAGTAGTGGTCTACCGTTTTTTGGTCGATCTCCTCGACAGAAAGCGTTCCCGCCTGCGCATCGGCAATCATTTTTTTGACGGCACTGACGATTTCGTCCCGGCTGCCGTAACTCAATGCAAGATTTAAAATCATCCGGTCATTTTTATTCGTCATTTTTTTTACGGAGATTAGCTTTTCCCGGACGGGTGCATACAGGCGTTCGATATTGCCTATGGTGGTCAGGCGGATGTTCTGCTTCATCATCGTTTCTCTTTCTCTGTCCAGATAATCATCCAGAAGCAACATCAAAGCGTCAACCTCGGCGGTTGGTCTACCCCAGTTTTCCGTGGAAAAGGCAAAAAGGGTCAGACAGGCAATACCCATTTCACGGCATGCCGTGACGATGGTTTTTACCGCTTTGGCGCCTTTTTTATGGCCGCGGATTCGCCCCATGGCATGCTGTTTCGCCCATCGGCCGTTTCCATCCATAATTACGGCAATGTGGCGGGGCAGGTGGCTGAGATCAATTTTTGTCATATCCGTCATTCTTCTCCAAAAACAAATGGGGAGCTTTTGACTCCCCATTGGATTATTTTTCTTCGCCGGCCATTAAATTTCCATTATTTCTTTCTCTTTGGCAATAAGAACTTTGTCCATTCTTTCGATGTTGCGGTCGGTCAGCTTCTGGACTTCATCCTGGGAGGTGTGCATTTCATCTTCAGAGATTTTATTGTTCTTTTTTAATTCTTTCAGCGCTTCGTTGGCGTCACGTCGTTCATTGCGAAGCTTCACTTTTCCTTCTTCCACCATTTTTTTTACGGATTTTACCAGTTCCTTGCGCCGTTCTTCCGTGAGTTGCGGAATCGAAAGGCGAATAACTTTTCCGTCCGAGGAAGGCATCAAACCCAGGTCAGATTTCTGGATCGCTTTTTCAATCGGGGCCAGAGCCGTCGCATCCCATGGTGCGATCACGATGAGGCGGCTTTCCGGAACGGAGAGCGTGGCTACCTGGGAAAGAGGAGTCGGCGTTCCATAATAATCAACCCGGATACCGTCCAGTAAAGCCACCGAAGCGCGGCCGGTGCGAACTCGGCTTAATGATTTCTCCACAGAAGATATGGTTTGTTCCATCCCGTCTTTTAACTTTGAAAAAATCTGGTCTTTCATGATTTATCTCCTACAGTAGTTCCAATTTTTTTACCGCAAATGACGCCCCGGATATTTCCTTTTTTCTGCATATTGAAGACAACAATAGGCAGCGCATTATCCCGGCAAAGCGAAATCGCCGTTGAATCCATTACTTTCAGGTTTTTAGTCAAGACATCGATATAACTGATATTTTTATACATCACTGCTGATGGATTTTTCACGGGATCATCATCGTACACACCGTCGACTTTCGTGGCTTTCATGATGACGTCGGCCCTGATTTCCATTGCGCGAAGCGATGCGGCCGTATCGGTGGAGAAATAGGGATTTCCTGTGCCGCCGGCAAAAATGACAATTCTGCCTTTTTGCAGATGGCGCACCGCCTTTCGCTGAATGAAAGGTTCGGCAATTTCCCTCATTTCAATGGAAGACTGAACGCGAGTGGCCAGCCCGCGTGCTTCCAGCGCTCCTTGCAGGGCAAGGCTGTTAATAACCGTCGCCAGCATTCCCATGTAATCGGCGGTTGTCCGCTCCATTCCTTTGGCGCTGGCTTCGATACCCCGAAAAATATTTCCGCCTCCGATAACGATGCCGACCTCGATTTTCAGGTCGGAAAGAGACTTGATTTCATCGGCAATGAAGTTTGCTACATCCGGATCAATTCCGGATGATTTTTTTCCCATGAGCGCTTCACCGCTGAGTTTCAAAAGAATTCTTTTGAAGCGGATTTTTGGCGTTGTGCTCATGATTGCTTGATATCCTCACCGAGCTGGAAACGGGCAAAACGGCGGATCACAATGTTTTCTCCTGTTTTGGCAATCATGTTGCTTACAAGCGTTCCAACTGTAATATCTTGATTTTTAACAAATTTCTGTTCAGCCAGACAGATGTCCTCGTAGTATTTCTTGAGTTTTCCCTCAATAATCTTATCCCAGATCTTTTCCGGCTTTTTCTCTTCGCGAAGCTGGCTGCGGTAGATTTCCTTTTCCCGTTCCAGAATTTCGCCGGGAATTTCCTCCGGACGGATGCACATCGGATTGGTTGCTGCAATGTGCAT
The DNA here is from genome assembly GCA_035416785.1 of Smithellaceae bacterium. Lineage (GTDB taxonomy): Bacteria > Desulfobacterota > Syntrophia > Syntrophales > Smithellaceae > UBA8904. The sequence continues at coordinate 27,023 of DAOLNX010000031.1, forward strand.
GGCGATATCTTTGGCCATGGTTTGAAAATCTTCGGTTTTGGCCACAAAATCCGTCTCACAATTGATTTCCACCATAACGCCGATTTTGCCTCCCATGTGAATATACGAGGCAATCGTTCCGTCCTTGGCCGCCTTGGATGACCGTTTGGTTGCCGCGGAAAGACCCTTTTTCCTCAAATAATCAATTGCTTTTTCAAAATCTCCATCGACCGCCGCAAGCGCTTCCTTGCAATCCATCATGCCTGCACCGGTTTTGGTTCTTAACTCTTTGACCATGGTTGAAGTGATTTCCACTGTTTTATCCTCCTGGAATTCTATTTTCCGAAATTATTTACATCATGATAAGTTTGGTTATGAGACCGAAGGCGCGGCGGACGAATTTTCCATTTCCACGCTTTCCGGAATGTCCGCCTCGGCGTTTTCACCGTTTTGAACGGCTGCATCTCCTGTTTCCTTGTTGGAATCGGAAACCAGCTTTTCCTCAAATCGTTTCTTTCCCTCTAAAACCGCATCGGCAAATTTGGAGGAAAACAGCTTGATGGCTCGAATGGCGTCGTCATTTCCGGGAATAACATAATCAATATCCGTCGGGTCACAGTTGGTATCCACAATGGCGACCAAGGGAATTTTTAATTTTTTGGATTCCTTGACGGTAATATGCTCCCGGTTGGGATCCACGATGAAAACAGCGGCGGGAAGAGATTTCATGTTCTTGATTCCGCCGAGAACATTTTCCAGTTTTTCCATTTCCTTCTGCAATTTGGAAACTTCCTTTTTGGGAAAGGCTTTAATGGAATCATCGGCGAACATCTTGCTGATGCTGTTCAAACGGTCAACGCTTTTTTTAACGGTGACAAAGTTGGTCAGCATGCCGCCCAACCAGCGCTGGTTGACATAGGGCATGTTGCAGCGCGAAGCCTCTTCGCGAATGGCTTCCTGCGACTGCTTTTTGGTGCCGACAAAAAGAATCTCCTTCCCTTGGCTGACCGTGTCCACCACGAAATTATAGGCGGACTGGAACATTCCGACCGTTTGCTGAAGGTCAATGATATAGATGTTGTTTCTGGCCCCGAAAATATAGGGTTTCATTTTGGGGTTCCATTTGTTGGTTTGATGTCCGAAGTGGACACCTGCTTCGAGCAGCAGTTTCATGGAAATGGCTGACATGTTTTTTTCTCCTTTTTTGTTTTTTCCGCCACTCCCATCAACCTGAACGGCACACTTGAGGGGTCAAGCAACATGCCCTCCATCCGGGAGTGTGTGAAATGTTGGCGGCAATTACCACATTTCCTGTGTTTGTTCAAGCGCCAATTCATCATTCCGGTTTCTTTATCTTTCCCGGCCGAAGGGGACGTTAAAAGCGGCAGGGCGGGGGAGGGGCGTAACCTTCATGATCCCAAATGCGGTTTCCGGAATCGGAGCGTCTCAAAGAGCAGTTAATGATTTTTTTCTTGCATAATGTGCTGCGCCATTCATATTTGATTAAAATGGATTCAGCCGCTCGGTTTTCAGGATCGAATGAAACTTTGTAAGAAGGTGAATATTCTTCACGGCCATATCCTGTTGCAGCGCTTTGGGACGCTTTGGATTGAACGGATGGAGCGGCGGCTCTGTCTTTGGCTGAGCCAAGTTCGTTTTTTTCTCTCAAAACAGAAGGACAAGGCTCATCGCGGCTGACTTCCGGAAAAACGGCAACGGCGATAATTCCCATGGCGGAATGGTCACCGAAAGCGGCGGCATAGGAATCGGGAACATCCGTAAAGTAAAACCGGTTGATTTTATCCTGCCCGGTTCTCCAGCCCGAATACTCGTTGGTTGCGTAAGGTTCGAGAATATACATTCTTTCAGTGCTCTTGAGCCACGACTTTTGTCCGGAAATGATATTTCTGCCGTCCACGACCACCACAACACCGATTCTTCGTCCAAGCTTATTATGAACGACAATTTTGTAATGGTCTCCCTTTACAGCTTCTGTATAGACTTTTTTCAGATCCGAACGGTTGAGCGACGAGTAAAAGGGTAAGAACCTGCCACTGTCGGACAAGAGACGAACCTCCACCGCGTCTCCAACATTTGTGGCGAAAGAAACACCGCACCACATCACCAGCGCCAAACAAATTGCCAGCAGTTTTTTCATGATTTTTTCCTCCTTTAAGGTTTTTTTTGTCTTTTGTTGTTTAGACAACATGAGGAGGGAAAAAGTTCCAAAAGAAAGCAACAATCAAATTAACTTGCCGAAAATATGGCCGTTTATTCTGAGAATTGTATTGACGCCGTCTTTTTGTCTGCTTTTTGTATAGGCTTCAGACAAAATCATTTCTTGATTTGTTATGCAGATGCATTGATCGCCAAGAAATGAAACAATAAAAGTTGTGGGTAAAGATTCTTGCCCATTTATCCCGTTTTTCGATTTTGCTTATGCCCCTTCCCCTTTTGCTCAAGGCGGGTACGCCGGCGCTCGGCTGCTTCGGAGTTACGGCGTTTTTCTTCTTCGGTCTCAAAGGTTACCGGCGGGATCGGCCTTGGCTTCAGCGTAGCATCCAAGGCCACAAAAGTCAGGTAGGCCGAAGCCGTATGCCGCACTTCTCCGGTAAAGGCGTTTTCAGCCTCAACCCGCACGCCGAGCTCCATCGATGTTTTGCCTATGTGGTTGATGGCGGCAATAATCCGGAGCAAATCGCCGATAAAGACCGGACTGTGGAAGTTCAGTTGGTCTATCGACGCGGTCACCACATTCGACTGACAGTGGCGCGCCGCCACGATTCCCGCAGTATTGTCAATGAGCTTCATAATAACCCCGCCATGGACATTACCTGCAAGGTTTGCATCCTGCTGCGTCATCTGTTGAACGATGGTTATGCTACTGTCTTTCACTCCTTTAGGTTTCATGATTTCCATTATCTCCTTTTTTTCCTTGTTCGCGACACGGATGGTAACCGTCCCAGACGCCATAAGCAAACATCTTGAATATTCTCGTAAATTTCTTTTTCCGTTTCATCCAGCGGAAAATTGCGCGGCCTCCGGCCTTAGATTTCAGCAGTGTAATGGCCAATCATCGCCTCCAATGCGCGCATGACAGCAGAGTCAGTCATTTCGGGGTGTTGACGATAAACGGAGACAAATTTACTGCCTTGAGCCTTGCTTTTTCAAGCGATGGCCGATTAATCGATAAATCTCTTCTTTATCTCTTTTGCCAATGCCCCACACTTCGATAATCTCTATTTCTTCACCCAATAGGCGATAGACAACTCGTATTTTTTTATTATCAACATACAATTTATAAAATCCAGTCAGATCAATATTGAATTTATTGCCTAAATATTCTCCCAGAAACGGGTTTTTCGATAATTCTTCAAGTTTTTTATTAACTTTCTTTTTTACGCTCCCATCGAGAGATTGATAATCAGCGGCAGCTTCGGGTATGAATTCGATTGCATAGGTCATAACTGTTCAATCCTTCAGATCATGCCATTGAACATTTCTGGAACGCTCATAATTTTTCATCCTTTTTATGATGACATCATTGATTTCATACTGTTCTATTACCTCGGATAAATTCATCAGATATTCATATTCGGCGGGCGAGAGTATAACAGCCTCCATCTC
>DAOLNX010000032.1:0-30280 GCA_035416785.1 Smithellaceae bacterium
CTGGTGTGGAATGGCCCTGCACCACATTGTAGCCGCCGTAAAAAATAACAGCGGCGATCCCCAATCCTCCCAAAAAGTCCATGAAAGGGCTGGAAATGGCATTGACGGAAACCGCTTTCATATTGTGATGGAAGAGTCTTTCGTTTTCGTCGGCAAATCTCCGGTTTTCGTATTTTTCCATGCCAAAGGCCTTAACAATACGTGTTCCCGAAATGGTTTCCTGTAAAAGAGAATTCAGCGTCCCCATGGTGATTTGCTGGGAAGTGGTCACTTTGCGCATTTTTTTCCCGAAAACCGAAATCGGATAAACCGCGAGCGGAAAAATGACCGTGGCGATGAGCGCCAGTTTCCAGTCCGTATAAAAGATAACACCGATCAGAGACAGCAGCATAAAGCTGTCTTTGACCAGCGCGGTAATCGCCTCCGATGAAGCGGTTTGGACGGCATACACATCATTGGTGATCCTGGACATCAAAAGCCCGGTGGGATGTTCGGCAAAAAAAGACAGCGACTGCCTTTGAATCTGCTCGTAGAGCTTGTTGCGCAGATCCGTTACGATGCGCAAACCGATGGAACTCATGAGAATATTCTGACCGTAGTTCGCCAGCCCCTTGAACAGAAAAATGGCGATGACGGCAAAGGGAATCCACTTGAGAGCAGTAATGTCCTTGCTCACAAATATTTCGTCAATGGCCGGTTTGGAAATGAGAGGCAAAGCGGACTGCAAGCCCCCGGCCACCATCATGCAAAGCGCAGCGAAAATAAAACGCAGGTAATACTGCTTTGCCATCAACAACAATCTTTTAAACACAAGCATCGCTATTCCCGAATCATTTGGCAGGCTAGTTGAGCTGCCCGTTTCGCCGCACCAGGGTTGCCCAGTTTGGCACGAATTTCATTGAGATCTTTGATCATATTCCGTCTTCTTTCGTCGTTTTGCAGGATGTTCAGCGCTTCGGACGCAATGCGCGGGCCACTGGCGTCGCGCTGAATAAGCTCCGGGGCTACGGTTTTATCCGCAATGATGTTGACCATGCCGATATGCTGGGGTCTAATAATCAATCTGCCGATAAGTTCGGAAAAGAAGGATACCTTGTAGATAATAATCATGGGCACGCCCATCAGTCCGGTTTCCAGGGTCGCCGTCCCGGAGGCAACAATCGCCAGATCGCAGCAGGCCAGGACATCATAGGTGCGTCCCGGAACAATTTTAACGTTCAGTCCGGAATCGGTAAGAATTCCGATAACGGAGGTTTCCTCAAGCGTGTCTGCCAGGGGAAGAATGTATTGGGCATCCGGGATTTTTCCGGAAATTATTTTCGCCGCGCTGATCATTTCCGGCAACAGTTTTGTGATTTCCGATGTCCGACTGCCCGGTAGAAGTCCGATAGTCGTTTTCTCTTCGATCAATCCAAAATAACGCCTTGCCTGAATGGTCGTAAATTCTGTTTTCACTGTATCCCGCAGGGGATGGCCGACATAATGAACCATAAATCCGCGGGCTTTGTAGAAATCTACTTCGAAGGGCAAGATGACGGCCATTTGATCCACCAGCTTTTTGATCTGTTCGACTCTTCCGGCGCGCCAAGCCCAAACTTGCGGACTGATATAATAAAAGATTTTCAGGTTTCTCTTTTTAGCGGCCCGGGCCACAATATTCAGATTAAAATCAGGGAAATCAATTAAAATCACCAGATCCGGATGCAAGGCATCCATGGATTTTCGGAGCCGGCTGATAATTTTCCAAAACGTGAATACCTTGGAAAACACTTCACTAATGCCGACGACGGCAATATCCGCGGCATGCGCCAGCAGTTCGACGCCGGCCGCCTTCATATTGTTGCCGCCGATGCCGAAAAAACGGAGTCGGGAATTCATGGAAAGCATTTCTCGAACCAGAAAGGCGCCATGCAGATCTCCAGATGCCTCCCCGGCAATGATCAGAACTCTTGGCGAACGTCCGACTGGGGAAGACCCGTTGGGCATGCTTCGGTTCTTCTCAACAGACATGGCGTATCACATCAACCCTCAGGATCATTGAAAATCCTCCTGGGTTTTCATTTTCTGAAGAATTTGCACCGCCAGGGCCAGCGCTTGGCGTCCTTCCTCGCCGGAAACCACCGGCTTAACGCGGGTCAAAACCGAGTGAACAAAAGACCGGATTTCTTCCTCCAAAGGATCGTGACTACCCACTTCCATGTTATTTTGAACGATTTGCTGCTTGCCGTCACTGGTCGCTATTTTACTGAGCGACAGAATTTCCCTTTTTTGACAGTCCACTGAATGATAGCCTTCCGGTCCGAAAAAGCGAATTTTCTGCATGGTCTTGGCGCTGATGCGGCTCGCGGTGATGTTGGCAATGCAACCGCCGGCAAAGGACAGCCGAACGTTGGAAATATCGATTTTATCCGACAGGATGGGCACCCCCACCGCCTCTACGTGCAGAAGAGGCGCATTAACGAATTTCAGAATTAAATCAAGATCATGGATCATTAAATCCAGAACCACGTCCACGTCGATGCCCCTTTCAAAAAAAGGATGCAGCCGATGAACTTCGACAAAAACCGGCCGGGTAATGACCTTTTCTAGTGCAAGAATTGCCGGATTGAATCTTTCCACAAAACCAACCTGCAAAATCCGCTGGTTTTCCTGTTGTAACGCCAAAAGCTCATCCGCCTGCTCCAGGCTGATGCAAAGAGGTTTTTCAACCAGTGTGTCAACGCCTGCAGCCAGAAAATCCTTTGCCACGGCATAGTGGTCATCCGTCGGCACGGCAATGCTGACCGCATCCACAAGCCCCAGCATGTCCTGATGATGAGTAAAAGCCTCGCACCCATAAAGCTCCGCCGCCTTTTGCGCTCGCTGACTTTGTGGGTCCGCCACGGCGACAATTTTACAGGAATCAATCCTGGCGTATTTTTGCAGATGATAATTTCCAAGATGACCGATGCCGACCACGCCGATCCGGATTTTTTTTTCCTGGCTCATGGTTTCCTTTCAGCGGCAAATGCCTCTTTTTGATTCTTTAATAAAATTAATGAAATAACGAACTTCCGGCAAATCTTCGACTTCATTTTGCACTTTTTCCAGCGCCGCGCCCAAAAGCATATCCGAGCGAAAAACAATCCGGTAAGCGTCTTTCAGCGCCTTGATCGTCTCCTCCGAAAAGCCCCGACGTTGAAGCCCGATCAGATTCAAACCGAACAGTTTTGTATGATTGCCGTTTGCCAACGTATAGGGGGGAATATCCTTGGCAACACCCGATGCACCGCCGATAAAGGCATGAGCTCCAATCGTGGAAAATTGATGAACACCCGTCAAACCGCTGATGATGGCATAGTCTTCGACATGAACATGACCGGCCAGCGTAGCCACATTGGACATAATCACATGATTGCCCAATTTGCAGTTATGCGCAATATGGCAGTAGGCCATAATCAGATTGTGGTCTCCCAGAATCGTCACACCAATGTCGGCCAGGGTTGAACGGTGAATCGTGACAAATTCCCGGATCGTATTGAAGTTACCGATCACCACACGTGTTTTTTCGCCGCCGAATTTCAAATCCTGCGGCAGGGCGCCGATCGAACAAAACTGAAAGATGCGGCAACCCTCGCCGATGTGCGTGTAATCGTCAATGACAACATGCGGTCCAATCACGGTGTTTTTGCCAATGACAACATCGCTGCCGATAATGCTGTAGGGTCCGATTTCGACACCGTCACCCAGCTGGACGTCCGGTGCAAGGATAGCTGTAGGATGAATTTTCATATTAGTCTTTCCCTGTCTGGCTTAATTTTTCTTCTAATTTTTCGACCCGGTTGATCAGTCGCAACAGTTTTGCGCGAATTTCCGGAAGTTTCGTCTTGGAGATTTCAACTCGCAGCCATTCTTTATGCGGCAGAAACGGTGTTCCCCCTCCGACCTGTCCCGCAGGTACATCCTTGTGAATATTCGATGAGGCACCGATCATGGCGGAATCCCCGATGGTAATATGACCGACAATGCCGACCTGTCCGCCAATCAGCACGCCGCGTCCGATTTTTGCGGAACCGGATATACCGGTCTGTGCGGCAATCACCGTGTTTTCTCCAATGACCACATTATGCGCCACCTGAACGAGATTATCAATTTTCACATTTTGGCGTATCCAGGTTTTGCCCATGGTCGCCCGATCCACAGTGGTATTGGCACCCAGCTCCACGTCATCGTCAATTTGTACGATACCCACCTGGGGAATCTTTTCATTGCCTGCACCGGGAGAGGAGAAACCAAAACCGTCACCGCCGATCACCACGCCGGAATGAAGAATCACCCGCTTGCCGATTACGCAATGGGCATAGACGCTGACGTTGGCGTAAAGAATGGTATCCTCGCCTATCGAAACGTTTTGCCCGATGAAGACCCCTGGATATAGAACGGCGCCTCTGGCGATACTGGCCCCCCGGCCGATGAAAACCCGGGGGAAAACGGTTGCCTGTCCGGACACCGACGCTCCTTCCTCGATAAAGGCATCTGGACTGATCCCCGTAAACCCATGTCCAACCGGATAAAACAGGCCCAGAAGCTTTCCAAAGGCCACATAGGGATCCGGCAGAAGAATCAGGTTTTTGTCCGGCGCCACGGTTCCCGGCAAAGCCAGAATCGCCGACGCCCGAGTGGTCTTCAACAGAGGAAAGTATTTCGGGTTGGCCACAAACGTCAGATCGCCCTCGCCCGCTTCGTCAATGGGACGAATGCCCCTGATGATCACTTTTTCGTCACCCGCCACCGTACCTCCCAGCAGGGCGGCAATATCTGCAATGCTTTTTTTCATCTTTTTTCAGCAAAATTTATTTTTGCGTTTTATTGAACTCTTCAATGACCCTTTTACTGATTTCAGCAGACTTGTCATGATAAGGCAGCGGCATCGTACTGATATCCAGAATCAGCGCATATTTTTCCTTTTCCGCAATGCTACGCACCACTTTCAGAATCTGAGGAATCAAGGTTTGCGAATATTCTTGATCCCGCTTTTGCAGCTCTTTGTTCGTGTCGTCCACGAAAATCTGGTAATCACGCATTTTCCGCTGATAGGCGGTTTCCTTGTCGCTGCGTGCGCTGGCCGTCATGACCGAACTCTGCTTATCGAGTTCATCCTTCATTTTTTTGACTTCGTTTTCCAGTGCTTTGATGTCCGCCTGCTTTTTTTCAAATATTCTCTTAAACTCGTCCGCCGCCTTCTTTCCGGCATTCGAATTTTGAATAATTTCCTGCATGTTGATAAAGCCGACCTTATCGGCGGCGTAAGACACGCTGCTCCAAACCAAAACCAGTAAAACCAACCCCGCCATAAAAAAACTTTTTCTTGTCATAACTTTCTCCTCTCTTTGGTTAAACAAAAATCATCCCAAATGAATGATGTAAAAATGGTTACATGAACATACCGATGGTGAACTCAAAACGGCCGGTGGCATCATCATTGAGTCCCTTGCGGTCCAGAACATAGCCGTACTCCAGGCGCAGAGGACCAATGGGAGAATACCAGCGCACCCCCGCTCCACAGGTCTTTCTCAAGTCGTCCAGATAGTAGTTGCCATTCCAGGTGTTGCCTGCGTCAAAAAATAAAACTCCCTTCATCCCCGCGTCTTTAATGAGAGGAAAGATGAGTTCCCAGGAAAGGCTGATCATCGTGGTACCGCCCACGACATCGCTGGTTCCCGGATTGGTGGGACCGACATAGCGTAAACCTCGCAGTGAATTGATGCCGCCCAGTACAAACCGTTCATAAATCGGAAGACGATCATCACCGTCGTCATTATTCTGCAAATACCCGACTCTGCCTCTCCAGCCGAAAACCATGTCCCAGAAAAGGGAGTGATATCCGGCTACCGTGCCGGTATATTTTGTAAATTTGGTATTGCCGCCAAACGGCATGCCGGCATGCTGCACGGAAACACTGGCCTTGTATCCCTTACTGGGAAACATGGCATCGTTTGACGAATCATGACTGAGGGTCAGGGATACGGAACTCGTCGTTCTTTCTCCCGCTTGAGCTTTGATATAGGAGGATGCGGTTTGCTGATTGATATCCTGGATATTGTCGATGCTGAATTTATAACCAAGGTATCCGACAATGCTTTTCCAAATCGGGTAGCCGAAGGTTGCACCGGCGCCCCGGGTATCAAGCGTATAGGAATCATATTCCTTCTTGTATTTCCAGAGATCCGCCTTGAACCACAGCGCATAATCAAAAAGCCAAGGCTCGGTAAAAGACAGTTCATAATTATTGGTGGTGGAGCCGAGCGACGCTTTTAAACTTAAAATCTGTCCATAACCCAAAAAATTCTGCTGCGTGATTTGCGCCATGATCACCGCCTGGTCCACGGCGCTGTACCCCGCGCCAATCATGAACATGCCCGTGTTCTTTTCCTTCACCCGGATATTGACGTCCAGCTTGTTATCCGGCGCCTTTTCCGTCTGAAAATCCACCTCTTCAAAATAGCGCATCTGATTCAAACTGGTGTAACTGTTTTTCAGCTTGCTTGACGAATATAAATCTCCTTCCGCAATGGAAAGCGCTCGACGGATGACCTTGTCACGGGTGACCGTATTGCCGGAAATGCCGATCCGGGCAATGTGAACCAGCTCACCTTTGGCCAGTTGAAAATTCACATCCACCAACTGCTCTTTTTCATGAGTGGCAATTTTGGGATTGACATCTGCGTTCGCATAACCTTCATCATTGGCAGCCAGCGTAATGGCCTCCATGTCCTTCATCAGCGCTTCCCGATCGTAGTGATTGCCGGTTTTGGTCTTCAGAAGCGCATACAACTCCGCCCTGGGCTTTTCCAGAAAATCGCCGGAAATCTCCACGCTGCCCATTTTAAACCGCTTGCCCTCCCGGACGGCAATTCTGATGTATATCCCCTTGTCGTCATGCGTAATCGCCGGTTCGCCGATCTGAGAATTGATGAAGCCATTATTAAAATAAAAAGCGGTCAATTTCTGAATGTCCTGTTTGAGCTGCTGTTGCTGCAAAATGCCCGTGTCCGTGATGAATCCCAAAAGCGTACGCTCTTTGGTGGTCATCATATTGACCAGTTCTTTTGAAGAATAGGCCTCATTGCCCTCGAACGTGATGGAACGTACATAAATCCGGTCATTCTCTTTAATGTCCAAAATAAGCACGGTGTCTTTCTGGCCGTCTTTTTCCAGTCGATCGGTAATTTCCGCGTTGTAATACCCCTTGGCGTCATAAAGAGCCTTGATTTTTTGAATGTCGGCCTTGATTTTTTCCTGATTGAGGCTTTGCCGGACTTTGGTGCTCATGGCATCCAGAATGTCGTCGCGGTCGAGCTTCTTATTGCCATTGAGGCGAATTTCCGAAATCAATCCCTTTTCCACCACCGTGAAGGTCAGTACCTTGCCTCTGGCCTCCGAAGTGACATCCGCCCGGACATCTAGAAACAGTCCCATCTTGAAAATCGCTTTGATGTCCTCTGAAACCGTATCTTCCTGCAAAGAATTTCCGACCTTGCTGTGAAGTTTCTGTTTAATGGCGTCGGCTCCGATTTTATAGTTGCCGGCAATGTCTATACGGACAATTTTATCCGCCAGTCCCGTCTTTTCCAGAATTCCCTTTTTGAGTTCAACCACCAGAGCTTCCTGACCGGTTGCTTTTTTTCCCTGCACAGAGACAACCGGTAATAAAACGCCTGAAGCCATATCGACAATTTGCGCATCAATGTTCAAGGTATCGCCAAATTGCGCAATGCTGCCCATCACCACAAAGTCTGCCCCCAAAGCCTTGCCCGCTTCCACAGCTTGATCCTTATTCAGAACCACCATGCTTTTGGAAAAATCATCCACTTTAAGAACGGCAATTTTTTTCTCTTTCCGGAATTCCCAGGTCAAGGCACTGTAAATGGATTCCTGCAAAGCACTGCCCTCCGAGCTTGAGTAAACCTCAAAAGGCAGAATACAGACTTTTCTGGCGTCCTGGGCCTGTAGGTCTGGAAGATAACCAAAAATCAAAAACAGCAAAATCAAAAAGACTTGGATGATTTTTTTCTTAAGAATCATAAATTTTCCCGTCGCGAAGGCCAATGGTTCCGGACATTCTGTCTGCCAGGTGCTTGTTGTGCGTCACAACCACCATCGTAATTTTTTTTTCGGTATTCAGATTCACCAGGATGTCTTCTATCTTCTTTCCTGTTTCCGTGTCAAGGTTTCCCGTCGGTTCGTCAGCCAGGAGAATTTCCGGCTCCATCACCAGGGCTCGGGCAATGGCCACTCGTTGCTGCTCACCGCCGGAAAGCTCACCCGGCTTGTGTTTCAGGCGATGTTCCAATCCCACTTCCCGAAGGAAGGAAACCGCCCTCTCCAGGGCCTGCTTCTTGGGCAAACCGCTGATCAGTGCCGGCATCATCGTGTTTTCCAGCGCGGAAAACTCCGGCAGCAGATTATTGAACTGAAAAACAAATCCAATCGTTTTGTTTCGGAAAGCCGCAATTCTTTTTTTATCCCACTCAAATACGGAATTTCCGAAAATGGTCAGCGTACCGGACGTCGGATGATCCAGCGTGCCGAGAATGTGAATCAGCGTGCTTTTGCCTGCCCCGGAAACGCCCACCACCGCCAGAGACCGGCCCCTTTTAATCTCCAGATTCAAATTTTGCAAGACTTCAATTTTGTTGCCGTCTTTCACAAAGGTTTTCGATAAATTGATTAATTCGATCATTTCCACCACCCGCTTTGCCCGATTATTCGTAGCGAAGGGCTTCCGCCGGATCCAGACGGGAAGCTCTCAAAGATGGATAAATCGTGGATAAAAAACAAATCAACAATGTACCAATGACGATCGTAACCACATCGCTGTAATTGACCTTCGAAGGCAGCTCGCTCAAGTAATACACATCGCCGGGCAAGATCTTAAAATGAAAAACTTTTTCCACAAAAATTGAAATCTTTTGTAAATTTAAGGCAATAGCTAGTCCAGCGATACAACCCAAAAACGTCCCCACCAAACCAACGATCAATCCCTGATAAATAAAAATCTTCATGATGCCGGCCGAAGTGGCTCCCATGGATTTCAGAATGGCAATGTCCTTGTTTTTCTCCATCACTACCATGATCAGGGCGCTGATGATATTGAAAGCGGCCACCAGCACGATCAGGCTGAGAATAATAAACATCACTCTCTTTTCCAGTTTCAGCGCCGAAAACAGGTTTTTGTTCATCTGCATCCAGTTCTGCGCAAAAAAAGGAAAGCCCATCTTGCTTTGAATGGCCCGTGCGATACGATCCGCTTTGTAAATGTCGTCAACAACAATGTCCAGTCCGGATACCGCGTCTCCCATCTCCATAAACTCTTGGCAGCTTTTCAAAGATAAGAACGCCAGTGACGAATCATATTCATAGAAACCGGATTCGAACATTCCGACAACAAGAAATTTTTTCATGCGGGGAACCATACCCATCGGCGTGGCGATGCCGCCCGAAGGCGAAATGATGGTGAGAGTATCGTATAGAAAAATCCCCATATTCCTGGCCATTTCCCTGCCAATGACGATTCCGGCCAAATTCCTGTCTTCGGCAGACAGGTTTTTCAATACATGCTCCGGAATCTCATTAATATACTCAAGTTTGCCTTCCCGGATTTTTCCCAGATTGATCACTCTGGGGGCACTTTCCGTATCCAAACCGCGAAGAACGACACCGGAAACGCCATGAGACGACCGGATCATGGCCTGTGTGTAAATAAAAGGCGTCGAAGCGACAACCCCTTGTATTTTTTCAATTTCCTCACGAACAGCCCGGTAATTTTTCATCGGACCGGCCATTTCCGTCGTCACTTCGATATGAGAACGAATGCCTAGAATTTTCGTGCGTAAGTCTTCTTCAAAGCCGTTCATCACCGCTAAAACGATAATCAGCGCAGCCACACCCAGAAAAATGCCAAAGATGGATATAAAAGTAATGATCGAAACAAAAACCTGTTTGCGTTTCGCTCTCATATATCGTCGACTGATGAAGAATTCGTAGGACATGACAAGTGCTATGATTCCAAACAACAAATAATATCAAAATATTACAGAAACGATACCCCGCCGGTTATTCCTGTCTGGCTCTTAAAAGCGGAAACAAGATCACATCGCGGATGGACGCCGAATCTGTGAAAAGCATGATCAGACGGTCAATGCCGATGCCTTCCCCAGCCGTCGGCGGCATCCCGTATTCCAGCGTGCGGATATAATCTTCATCCATCTCGTGAGCTTCGTCATCACCCGCCTCCCGCTCTTTGAGCTGCTGAACAAACCTATCCCTTTGATCTTCAGGATCATTCAATTCGGAAAAGGCATTGGCAATTTCCCGTCCTGAAATATAAAGCTCAAAACGATCCACCAGTTCCGGGTCTTTATTGGACCTGCGGGAAAGAGGAGAAACGGCGACTGGATATTGCGTGACAAATGTCGGCTGAACAAGCTTTTTTTCTACCAGTTCGTCAAAGATGGCCATCAGAATTTTTCCCGGCGGATCGGATTCCTTGACATCACATCCGCTTTTACGTGCAAAATCGATGGCTTTTGCCGGATCAGCCATTTCCTCGGAAGACATGCCGGCAATCTGCAGCAGTGCCTCCTTGACGGAAATCCGCCGCCAGGGTGGTGTCAAATCAATTTCCGTTCCCGAATACGAAAATTTGAATCCGCCAAAAACATTTTCAGCGATAAAACAGAACAACTCTTCCGTAAAAGACATCAAATCTTCATAAGTTGCATAGCTTAAATAAAACTCCATCATCGTAAATTCCGGGTTATGAAACGTGGAAATGCCTTCATTGCGGAAATTGCGGTTGATTTCATATACTCTTTCCAGGCCGCCCGTAACCAGACGTTTGAGATATAGTTCGGGGGCAATGCGCAGGTAAAAATCCTGATTCAATGCGTTGTGATGGGTTTTAAAAGGCCGGGCGACCGCACCGCCGGCTTTGGGCTGCATCATGGGAGTTTCCACTTCCAGAAAGTCGTTTTTGTCCATAAACTGTCGCATTAAGCGAATAATCAGACTACGACGGACAAATAGGTCTTTCACCGCCGGATTGGCAATCAAATCCAGATGACGCTGACGATAGCGCGTTTCAATATCCGTCAGGCCGTGCCATTTCTCGGGCAGGGGATGAATGGATTTGGCCAAAAGACGCAGAGACTCCGCCTCCAGAGTTAATTCAGCGGTCTTCGTCCGGAATAATTTTCCAGAAACATAAATAATATCTCCAACATCCATTTTTTTAAAAATCGCAAAGTCCTTTTCTCTCAAAATATTTTTGGCCAGGTAGCACTGCATCTGACCTTTGCGGTCCTGAATCTTGACAAACGCGGCTTTGCCAAAGCTGCGGACGGCCATCAGTCGTCCAGCCAGAGAAAATGATTCTGTTAATTGTTCAAGAACTTCGGAACCTGCGTTGCCATAGTCGACTAGAATCTGAGAGGTTGTGTTCCGGGGTTTCACGTCATTGGGATACAAGTCCACTCCCTCTGCTTTCAGCGCTGCGATTTTCTCACGGCGAATCTTCAAAAGATCACTGTCTTCCATAATTTCTCCACTTTCTGAAGGTTCGCTTGACTATATTTTTTTTAGACATTAGTCAAGCATGATTACCGGCGCTAACTTTCGGAAACCAAGCATCTTCCGAGTCAAAAAATGTGGTTGCCTCGCAGAGCGTTGTTATGTATGATGACGCCACTTCATTTGTAGGGGGAAAAACATGGTCAACAAAGTGATATTGGTGGGAAGACTGGGAAAGGATCCGGAAGTCCGGTATACCGCGGACGGAACCATGGTGACAAACTTCACCATGGCCACGGACGAAAGCTATAAAGATAAAAATGGGGAAAAAGTTCAGAAAACAGAATGGCATCGAATTGTCACCTACAGAAAACTCGCTGAGATCTGCGGCAATTACCTGACAAAAGGGAAAATGGTCTTTATCGAAGGAAAAATTCAAACAAGATCATGGGAAGACAAAGATGGTGTCAAGCGCAGCACAACAGAAATTATCGCCAATGACATGAAAATGTTGGATTCCAAGGGACAGGGCCAGACACAGGAAAAAACAGGCGACACCAGCTACAACCAAGCCCCCCCATCCAATATCGATACTCCGATGGATGACGTTCCTTTTTGAGGAACGGTGACAATTTTCTGCGGGTCAGGGAGACAAAAAACTATTTGTCTCCCTCTTTCTTTGCCGGTGTGTTGTTGACGTCCTGATTATCCGAAACGGATTTTTTGAAATTTCGAATTCCTTCACCCAGGCCCCTGCCGATTTCCGGCAACTTGCCCACGCCAAAAATTATCAAGATAATCACTAAAATAATCAATAACTCCGGTACGCCGATACCAAACATAATTCTCCCTCTTTCATCATAATTTTACGGCAGGCGCAAATGGATAACCTGTCCTGTTCTGCCTAAATTTTCCAGATTTTTACCGTCAAACTGAATTCTGACCCCCCCCGCATTGCCGATGTCCATGTTAAACCGCGCCGCCCGATGGGAGATTCTCTCGCCGGGCTTTAACAAAACCTGAATAGGCGCTTTGTCGTCCGCCTGAATGCGAATCCAGGTTTCTTCAGTGGCATAAATGACCATGGTTCTGGACTCCTGATTGTCAATCAACGTCTCGATATCCGTTTTGCTCTCCGAAAAAGCCGTCTGCGCCTCTTTTGCATCCGCACCGGCCAGCCCGCCGGCTGTTTTCATTTCCGGTGAGTTTTGACCGGCAACGGAAGAACCGGTTTTGGAGGTCGGTTCCATTTCCGGAGGATTGCCGACATCGGAAAGAGGAATATCCGGCACAGCCGCAACTTGAACAGAAACATCGGTTGCCGCCGTCCCGGAGGACAGCGTATCGCCGGAAAGTTTTTCCTGCCCGGACGGATGGTTCAGACTGACAAAAAGAACCACACCGGAGAAAACGGCAATGATCAATAAAGCCCAAAGATAGGCCTTGTAACGGACCATCAGCCCCAGCAAGGATACCTCCTGCGGTTCTTCAACAATCTGTTCTTCCTTTTGTTGCTGCGTCTGCAAATATTTCTCGTATCGGTCCAACAAGGGCCGACTGTCCACACCCAGCGCTTCAGCGTAAGTTTTGATGAAATTTCTTGTGTATATGGGAACCGGCAGCAGATGGAAATGACCGTTTTCCATGGCTTCGAGATTCACCACGCTGATCCGCGTACGCTCGAACCATTCTTTCAGCGTCAGCCCGGAATTGATCCTTGCGGTTTTTAAATCACCGGCGCCGAAATCAGCGTTTTCTTCATTTCCCATAAAATCTGTTTCCCATCCGTAGGATTGGGGATGGTTTAGCACTATTCATGGGTTAGCGCAACTTTTAAGATTTTATCTTACTTTTTGACTATCTTTGTGATTTAAGAACCTACAAAAATCAATAGCGAAAGGAGTCGATTTTGACAAAGGAAATAATGGAGTTTGCCCAGAAGCTGGCACACCGGGCGGGAGAGATGCTCAGCGACAGGATCACCCGGCACAATCCGGTTTATTACAAGGGAGACATCGATCTGGTTACGGAAGCGGACAAAATGTCGGAAGAACTGATTCTTGACGAAATTCACCGCCAATATCCCGATCACGGAATTTTGTCTGAAGAATCCGCCTTGGAAAACTCACAGGCGGCTCTGCGCTGGATCATTGATCCACTGGACGGAACAACCAATTTTGCCCATGGTTTTCCTTTTTTCTGTGTATCCATTGCGCTTGAAAATCAAGGAGTTACCGAACTTGGCGTTATTTACGACCCCACGCGGAACGATATGTTTACCGCCGCACAGGGAGGCGGCGCAACCCTCAACGGCAAGCCTCTACACATATCTTCCGTCAAAAATTTATCCCGCAGTCTTCTGGCCACCGGTTTTCCCTACGACATTCGGGTGAGCTCCGAAAATAATCTTAATTATTTCTGCATGATGGCCAAAAAAGCACAGGCCATACGGCGCGCCGGTGCCGCCGCGTTGGACCTTGCCTATCTTGCAGCCGGCCGGTTTGACGGTTTCTGGGAGTTGAAGCTTAAACCCTGGGACACAGCCGCAGGATGTTTGCTGGTAAAGGAAGCTGGGGGAACCATTTCCGATATGTCCGGAAATCCATGGCGATCCGATTCGCCGGGTCTCGTTGCCAGTAACGGATGGATTCACCAGGAAATGATGGACGTTTTCAATCATTAAAAAATGTCGGCTCGTTTTAAAAAAGTTTTTTGTTTTCGTGCGCAACGCTTTTCGGTGAGCTGGCATTCATTGCTCGGACGCTTTCAGGGCTTTAGCCTCCTTTTGCGCATCCTGCACTTTTTGAGTCGCATAGTCGATGGCTTCTTTGAGCGTGGTATTCTGAGGAAGAGCTTTTGCCTCCGATGCCGCTTTTTGCTGATGTTCCTCCATACTTCTCTGTATGGATTCCTCTCTTCTGAAAGCCTCTGCCTCCACCCCGAACGAGGCATCCTGAAGCTCACGGATTTTCATATTCTGGGTTTCGCGGCTGATGCTCGTATCACTGCGAATTTCTTTCTCCCGGGCGTAATATCCTTGCTTACGCTTCATTTCCTCGACTGAAGAGCGATTCGCTTCGTCCATTCGCTGCAATTCATCGGAAGTAAAGATCTCCCGGCGGAATTTTTCCTGCATGGCGGTCCGCTCCGCTTCCGTCCTCGCTCCGGCCAGATCCCTGGAGTAGGTGATCAGTTTTTCCTGATAACGGCTATAAGGTGACATGTTTATATCAAAAGGCATGACGTCGTCTCCCCACATGGCCTCGTGCAGCATTCGCAATCTGCGCTCCTTTTCCAGTCCATAAAGCATATCGTCGGATAGAATCATCTTTCGCCTGATTGCATACTCTTCGGCTTTCTCACTTGCACCGAAAATTACATCGGCATCTTCCCGGCCAAATACGGCCCGTCTTTCCGCTTTCATTTTTTCAAAATTAACAAGCTCTTCGTCCGGCCTCCCGGTCTTCATCACTCCCCGGAATTTCTGGTGCAGGCCCACCTGGTAATTGACATATTTCTTATATAATTCCAGCATCTGTCCGGCCCGGTCAGACGGCAAAACGGAAAGCAGATACTGACGGGCCTGTTCCAGGCTATCCGGAATATCCTTGGCATTTTTTAACAGATTATCGAGAAAACGGAAAAAAACCAGCGTATCGCGATTGACAACGCCACCTGAAAATTCCGATTTGACTTTCTGAGCATTAAAGTCCTTCCGATCCGACAAATAATTGCGGACATCCTCATTGCTCACCGTTTTCCAGTGATTATTCTGTTCGCTCTTATGCAACGAGGCGCGATAATGATCCTCCGATTCCTTGTTTTGCTCTTCATGGTTTCTGGAAGAATGATTGAAAATGATCACTCCCACTGTCAAAACGACAGCAACCGCCATGACCACCATGATTTTGCTTTTCAACATAAAACCTCTCTCCATTGGTTCGTCATCCCGGAAGTTTTCTGTTTCCGAAAACTTCCGTCATTTTTCCAGACGTTTTCTGATATCCTCCTCGCGCCGGAAAGCTTCCGCCTCCTGTCCGAAAAATTCATCCTGCAAGGCCCTGATTTTTTGACTGCGCGCAGTTTCCGTCAAACCTTTTTCCAGAAGAAGCTTCCGTTCTGCTTCACGATAACGCTTGAGATTTTCTTCTTCGGCGTCCATCTGCTTATCCACCTCGCGGAGCTTTTCAATCTGTTCGGGTGTAAAAAATTCTTCACGGAATTCTGCAATCTTTTTTCCCCGTTCTTCCGCATTCATGGCCTTGAAATCCCTCTCGTACATTTGCATCTTAAACCGGTATCGGTTGTAATCATTGTCATCCGGAATCGCAGGAGGAACGGAACCTTCCCACATATCTTTCTTTAATTGTTCCAGCCTGCTTTCCTTGTCTTTTCCGTAAAGGGCTTCATTGGCCACGATCATTTCCCTTCGGACAAAATATTCCTTTTCCTTGATTTCGCCACCAAAAAGCGCATCCGCGGTTTCTTTTCCCATTTTCTCCCTGCGGTAATTCTGTATTTTGGAGAGCAAATTCAGTATCTGCCGAAGGTCAGGAGACTGGATTTGGAATCTGCTGTCCCTGGCCAGGCTGATCTGACAATCCAGATATTGGCGGTACGTTTTGATGAGTTTTCGGGCATCCGTCTCCGAGAATTGAGATTGAAGATACTGCTCAACCTGTTGGTAATGTTCTTCAAGACGTTCGGGAGACTTTATCGTGAATTTCTGCCCCAGAAATCTGAAATAGCGGAGCGTGTCCGCCGAAATCATCCCTTTGTAATCATATTTGCTTTTCGTAAAGTCGGTTTTGGAATGGGAAATGCGGAAATTTTTGTCAAAAATATAATGCGTTTCCAGATAATTGTTTTCTTTGCCGACTTCTTTCTTGTCCTTCCGGGAGGTTTCGCAGCGGAAGATCATCAACGCCGCCACAATACACATCACGACGATCAATACGGTTTTTTTCATGTTCCCTGCTCGTTTTGTTTACTCTCCATATTGGTGACCCGCTTGGCGGTCATGCAAAAAAGGAAAAGGGGATACCCTGGCATCCCCTTTTCCTTCAGATCGATTTAGCGTTGATATTAGTAGCCTTTTGCCTTTAAAGCCACCACCGTGCTGACCCATTTGGCATTTGCATCCCAAACGGCTCCGCCATGCTCAGCATTCAAAATCGAATCCAGTCCAATCACGTCCATGTGATTAACGCCCCTTCCATAAGCGGGCCCTAATTCCAGACCAAGATATTTTCCCCACTTGGCTGAATCTTCCGTAACCAGACCGTCATTTTTGCCGAAAATCAGATTCGTAATCGTCGCAATGTCCGGCATCAATTCATAAGACTGTTTTGCAATGTCCAGCGGTTCGGTGGCAAACTCGCCATTGGAAATCATTTTTCCCAACAAATCCCAGACATTGGAAATCGTTTCCCTTAAGTTATACTCACGGTAGGCACTGGTCCAGCTCTGATAGTAAACAAACGGAATGTTCGGGGTTTTTAAATTGAACGCGATCATGTGAGGAATGGACATTTCGTCATAGGTAACTTTCGCATAAGCCTGGTCTCCGGGAAAAACTTTGATTTTATTCAATGTTTCTCCAACAGCCGGAATCTGTTCTCCCACGGCTGCAAATGCCGACAGCAGCGTCAGCATCGCCGATCCATGATGGGGCGTGTTAACTGTGGTTAAACTGGCCACAGAAGACCACAAGCCTTTATTGGTAATCGCGGTGCGGGTATACAACCCACCCTGCTGATGACCGATGATGTTCAGTTTTCTGGCACCGCTGGCCGCTTTGGCTTCCAAGAACTGTCTTTTAAATTCAGTGGCTTTTACTTCATTCGTCTGAAGGGAGGGCAACTTTGCATAATATACCTGAGCTCCACAGGCTTCCAGAGCGCCGCCGATACCGCCAACACCGAATGGACCTTTAAAAGGAACCGGCATGACCAGTTCCACAATTCCCGTGCCTCCGCCAATTCCGGCCATGTGGGCCATCATGATCGGATATTTTGTTTTACAAGACACATCCTGCGCGAGCGCCGACGAAGCCGTAAACACCACGGCCATGAGCATCATGAGAACATAAATTCCCGGTTTACAATAACGACTGCCTCTTTTCATACTTTCCCTCCAGTTTATGTTAATAAAAAAAATGACCTGCTGCTTTTTCGCCCGATACAATATTACATACTTCCGGATGTCCCGGAAAAATACAATATCCTTCAGTTCACCATACTTTTTGAATAAAAAAAAAGAAAAACGCCAAACTGCTTTTTAGAAAGAGGCTTTTCCGCTTTTTTTACTCAATATCTTTTCACACTGTAAATTTTGGGCGAACGTACATGCAAAAAAATTGTTTGTCAAGATAATTTATTTCGCCAACGCAAAATTTTTTTCAAAGATTCTCGACATATAAAAAATATGATCCATCTGAAGCCAAACCCCTTTCCATCAGCCTGCCTTCACTTGCGATCCAGTTCCCGTCTCACGGCAAGACCCATTTTCTCCAGAATATAAGGTTTTCGGACAAAAGCGCCTGCCCCCATTTTCTGCGCCTGGCCGACACGATCTGTTTCCGAAAACCCGCTGACAATGACCGCTTTTTGTCCGGGATGGATTGCGCTGATTCTGCGATAGGTTTCCAATCCATCAATTCCCGGATCCATAATCATATCCAGAACCAGCAGATCGACTTTTTTATTTTTCACATGCCCGACGGCATCTTCTCCGCAAGATACCGCCTCAACGCGGTAACCCAGTCTTTCCAGCATGTTCACGGCAAGCTCTCTTTGGGCCGGCACATCATCCACCACCAGAATCGATTCTCCATCACCCAGAAAAGTACTGAAAGACGCGGATTCCCGGGGAGAAGCAACATCTTCCCTGGTAGCTGGAAAATACAGAGTGAAGATACTTCCCTTACCCTCCTCGCTTTGCACATCGATATAGCCATGATGGTCCTTGACCGTTCCCCAGACCACCGCCAGCCCCAGCCCCGTGCCGCTGATTCCCATGACCTTTTTCGTATAAAACGGTTCAAAAATTTTTGGCAGATCTTTGCAGGAAATGCCGCTGCCCGTGTCGGAAACTGTCAGAACCACATAGTCCCCCTCCTGAATCTCGTCGTATCCGCGTACGGGTTGATCCAGGTAACGGTTTTCCGCCCTAAGCGTCACTTCACCGCAATCGGATATGGCCTCCGCGGCATTGAGGACAAGGTTCATGACGGTTTTGCCCAGATGAACAGGTGAACCTTTGATATTCAGAAGATCTTTGTCCAACTCCGCCCGGATCGTTAAATTCGGATGCAGGGACTGCAGTTTTTCAAATTCAGGAGAGACAAAGTAGTCGGAAACCACTTTTCCGAGATTGACCACTTCGGCAATATTGACGCCTCTCCGGGCCAGCGTCAGCAAGTCCTCAATGATAGCCGCTCCCCTCATACTGGAAGTCATAATATTTTCGGCATATCTTTTCAGCGGACTATCCTGGGGAAGTTTTTCAGATAGCAGCTCTGAAAAACCCACCAAAATTCCAAGTACATTATTCAGATCATGAGCCACACCACCCGCCAGCGTTCCCAGCGCCTCCATTTTTTCCGCGCGCTGTAAACGCTCCTGCAATCGTTTACGTTCCTCATCCACCTGTTTTCGATCCGAAATATTGCGGGTAATTCCGGTAATGCCCTTTGGTTCACCCAGTTCGTCATAAAAGAAATTAATGATGGCTTCCGTCCACACGGTTTTACCGTCTTTGCAAAACATCTCCAGTTCGGTGGTATACGACCATTCCGGACCGTGGCACTCACCGTTCATTTCCAGAAACAATTCTCTGTTTAATATTTCAACCAGCCTGTTAAAGGATTCCGGAGTCAGAATCTGATCCAGTGTTTGATGAAGAACCTCTTCCGACGAGTATCCCCTTAAAAATTTCACCGACGGGCTCACAAACGCAGAGCCTGTTTTGTAGTCAAACGTCCAGATGACATCACGAATATTTTCTGCGACAACGCGGTAAATATCCTCGCTTTTCTTCAGCGCCTCTTGGGCTTGTTTCCGGTCGGTAATGTTTCTGCCCTCACCCAAAATGGCCGTTGGTTTTCCCTCGTCATCGCGAATGAAAGTGAACGTGTATTCAAACCACACTCTCTCACCATTTTTGCAGGTCAGTTCCACGTCCAGAAAACGCTTTAAAGAATAATTTGCAGGCGCCGCCAGCGCTCTGGGCATCTCCATCTCAATAAAATCCAAAACCGTCTGATAACTTTCAGGCGTAACAATTTGATCAACAGGCATTTTCTTCAGCTCGCTCAAACTGTAGCCCATCAACTTTTCCACGGAAGGACTGACATAGCTTAATCGAAAATTCAGATCCGTGAGCCATACATGATCCTTCATATGGTCGGCCAGCAGACGGTACTTTGCTTCGCTTTGCGCAAGCATTTGCTCTGCGTTTTTGCGCTGTGTAATGTCACGCAGATTCACCACAAGGGCATCCACAACATTGCGCCGCTTCAGAGGACTTGCCACGGCTTCAAAAACATGCCAGTTTCCGTTGACGTCTCGGATACGAATTTCATCTCTTTGAATTCTCTCATAACCCTCTTTAAACAAAGAGTTGAAAACCTTCTCGATAAAACACAAATCTTCGGAATGGATATGATCAAATATTTTATGGCCAATCCGGCTCTCCAGCTTAAAACCGAGATTTTTTTCCATGGCGTGATTTTCATAGATGATCACGCCGTCACGATTGACCAGAAGAATAATGTCCGAAGACTGCTCGGCAAGGATGTGAAAACGCATTTCCTCCGCCCTTACTTCTTCCTCGGCTCTTTTCTTTTCAGTTACGTCATTGACAATACCCAGAAATCCCGTAGGAACACCGGAAGAATCCTTGCAAAGCGATATCGACCCTTCAAGGTATCTTTTTTCCCCCTCCTTGTCTGTGATTTCAAAACCGAATGATTTTATTGAATTGCCTGTTACATAGACGGAATGGAACGCTTGATAGACCTGAGTCGCGTTTTCCGGATCGGTAAAACGACGGTAATTCATTCCCATCAGGTCTTTTCGGGAATACCCAATGGCGCGGCATACGGCATCGTTGAAAAAGGTAAAGCTACCGGCAAGATCAACTTCAAAGCAACCGTCGTTCATATTCTCCAGGATGCTCCGGTATCGGATGGTCTCGTCACGGGTATGAAGTTTTGCTTTTCTTTTTGCAGGCATGAGTGTTTTTTCGGTTTTCTGCGCAACTTTCACCATAAAACCTCCTTCGGCGACACGCTCGCATTGAACAATCCCGGATTCCGGCGGCGCTGGTTTGCCCTCCCCGATGTTTCCCACAATGTGAATTTTGGAATGCATCCTATCATATCTTGATGAGCATGTCTCATAAAAAGGCGATGCTTCAACATCAGACAAAGTGAAGCGCGTGAGGAGTTTTTCCTTTGGAAAAATCATGACGTGTGCTATAGGAACGCCCACCCGTACCCATACCACGATTTACCGGACGGATTTTCTCATTTCATAAGAAGAGAATTTTGACATGAACCTATTTCAAGCCATGATTCTGGCCATTATTGAAGGCATTACGGAGTTTCTGCCGATTTCCTCCACCGGACATATGATTCTGGCTTCCTCCATCATGAAGATTTCCGAAAATTCTTTTGTCAAAACCTTTGAAATCTCCATTCAGCTGGGCGCAATTCTGGCCATTGTGATGCTGTATTACAAGCGTTTTCTGCAGGGCATTACCATCTACATCAAGCTGGGAATCGCCTTCATTCCCACCGCCATTGTCGGGTTCCTGGCCTATAAAACGATCAAGACCTATCTTTTCAATCCGCTGGTGGTTTCCACCGCATTGATTGCCGGAGGCATCATTCTTGTGCTCATCGATAAGCATGTCGTAACCCGGAAAACAGAATATGCGGATTTGGGCGATATTTCCTTTAAACATTCCTTCTTCATCGGCCTTGCGCAATGTGTGTCCATGATTCCCGGCGTGTCACGGGCCGCCGCAACCATTATCGGAGGCGTCTTCAACGGCTTAAACAAGAAACAGGCCACGGAGTTTTCATTTTTACTGGCCGTACCCACGATGTGTGCGGCGACAGGCTACGACCTGATCAAGACGGAAGCCGCCGTTTCTTCACACGAAATCCTGCTTATGATCACAGGACTTGCCTTTGCCTTCGTTTTTGCTTGGCTGGCGGTGAAGATTTTCTTGAAAATTGTTGAAAATTATGGATTTAAGCATTTTGGGTACTACCGCATTGTCATCGGAATCTTCTTCCTGCTTTACATGCTGATGAGCGGATCAAATTCTCTGCTGGACACGTTGTAAATACGGGTATCCCCCGCTCAATTGTCCAAATTCACCTTGACAAATAATAATGGCTATGATTTACGGCATTTCCTATTACTTGAAGGGGATTGATCATGAAAAAGGTTTTAACCAATAAATCGAATACCAAAAGAAAAAGAACTCATGGTTTTCTGGTCCGCATGGCGTCCAAAACAGGAAGGCAGGTATTAAGCCGCCGCCGCGCCAAGGGCAGAAAACGCTTAACCGTATAAAATCGAAAAGTTGTCACCGCTCGCGGTCTGTGAGTTTTCACAAATGAAAGCACAATCTTTCCGCAAAGCGGATAAAGTAACGAACAAGAGCAGTTATCGTAGAATTTACGAACAGGGGGGCAGAAGGAGTTCACGATTCTTTACCGTTGTAACCTGCGGCAACCCGAAAAAGGTCAGACGATTGGGGATTACCGTAACCAAAAAAACAGGTAATGCCGTTTTCCGCAATCGTATCAAGAGACTGATTCGGGAATTCTTCCGCCGCAACAAAGACTTGTTTCCCGCAGAACATGACACGGTAGTCATGGCCAAAAAAAATATTCCTCCTCTTACCTATCAGGAAACTTGCAGGGAATTAACAGAACTCTTCTTCCGCAAAACCGGCAGATAAAAAGCATGTTCAGAAAAACTGTGGTTTATTTTCTTGTCTTCATCATTCGCTTTTATCAGGCCTGTATTTCACCGATCTTTTTTGCCTCTTGCTGCCGTTTTATTCCAACCTGTTCGCAATACGCAATCGATGCCCTGAAATTGCATGGACCAACCAAAGGAATGTATCTGGGCGTGAAAAGAATTCTGCGCTGCCACCCCTTTAATCCCGGCGGCTATGATCCCGTCAAGTAAACAATGAAACTGGAGGTACCCTCATGGACAAAAGGACTATTTTAGCCATCGTCCTGTCGCTGGCTGTTCTTTTGATTTATCAGATTTTTTTCATGAAACCGCCCGCACCCCGTCAGGCGGCGGCGCCCAAGTCGTCAACCGAACAGATAAAAAAGGAACCGGCGCCAATTCAGCCTCCCGTTTCCGCAGCGCAAACCTCTGCCCTTCCTTCAACCGGAGGAAATGCCGCGCCGGAAGCACCCGCACGCGACATCACCGTAGATACGAAAAATTACACCGCCATATTCTCCACCCGCGGCGCAGCACTCAAGTCTCTCAAGCTCAAAGGTTTCTATTCTGAGTGCCGGGAATGTCCGGACGATCTCTGGCCGAAAATCAAGAACTTGTTCATCGGCGGAAAAGCGCCAGACAAGACGAAATCTAATGAATTCATTGAACTTGTAGATATCCGGGATGGAATGCCCTATCCCCTGGCTGTGACCTTTCCGGAATCAAGTGCCGATGTCTCTCCAGAGGCGATTTTCGACACGGCTGCGGTCAAGATGGATTTGATTAACGTCCGGGAAAAACGGCAACTGGTTTTCTCCAAAACTTACGATCACCTTCAGATGGAAAAGATTTACACATTTGATCCTTCCGGATACACCATCAGCATGGACGTCAAGGTACGCAATCTTACCGCTGCGCCGATTACGCAGATTCCAAGGCTCAATTGGTATCAATATGTCGATCCGCTGAAAGTCGATGACAGTTACGGGCATGATGGTCCCGCCGCCTCCGTCGGAGGGGGCATCGAAAGACAGGAGGTCAAAAAGCTGGAAAGCGAAACCGTTCTGGGGCCGAATGTGTTGTGGGGAGCCTTTGAAAGCAAGTATTTTATCGCAGCCTTCATTCCGGAAAACCCTTCTCTTAGCAGTCTCTTCATGAACCGGAATGAGAAACACATGGTCTCCGTCGGCCTGAAAGGCAGGAAAGAAGTGATTCCGGCGGGACAAAACAGTGTGTTCTCCTATTCGCTTTATCTGGGTCCCAAGCAGTATGATCTGCTGAAAACGCTGGGAGTCGGTCTGGAAAGCGCCATTGATTACGGCTGGTTTGCCTGGCTGGCCATTCCCGCTTTGTATATTCTTAACTTCCTGTATGGTTTCGTCCAGAATTACGGCATCGCCATCATTATTTTAACCACGATCATTAAAATCATTTTCTGGCCTCTGGGCAATATGAGCTACAAGTCCATGAATGAAATGAAAAAACTTCAGCCGAAAATCGAGGCGCTCAAGGAAAAATACAAAAATGACCAGGCCAAAATCGGTCAGGAAACCATGGCGCTTTACCGCGAACATAAAGTGAATCCGTTTTCCGGCTGCCTGCCCATGCTGATTCAGATTCCCGTGTTCTTCGGTCTGTACAAGGCGCTGATGTATTCCATCGAGCTGCGCCACTCGCCCTTCTTTTTCTGGATTATGGACTTATCGGCCCACGATCCTTATTACATCACTCCGATCATCATGGGGGCCACCCAGTTTATTTCGCAGAAAATGACCCCCGCCATGGGCGATCCGATGCAGCAGAAAGTCATGCTGCTCATGCCGGTGATTTTTACATTTTTCTTTTTAAGTTTTCCGTCGGGACTGGTAATTTACTGGTTGTTCAACAATATTTTACAAATCGGCCAGCAGTTTTACATCAATAAAAAGCTGGCGTAAGCATTCGGCTCATTCGGAGTTTCTATGAGATCAAAGACACTGGAATTAGAAGGAAAAACCATTGACAGCGCCATCAGGAAAGCCTGCCGCGAGTTCGGTGTTTCCCGGGAAAAATTAAACATCGAAATTATTTCCGAAGGATCGAGCGGATTTTTAGGCCTGATGGCCAGGAAAGCAAAAATCCGGGCTTCTCTTCTTTCCCTGGACATGGATTTTTCTCTGTCGTCCGGAATTTCCGTGCTGAAGTTCGAAGCAGAACAAGAATCGGCGCAAAGTCAACAACCGGAACTGGCACGAAATACCGACCAGGAAATCTCTCGCGACGTTCATCGACAGGAAAAGACAAAGCCTGAAAAAGAAATCGAAGCGCCGAGCGTGAACGCTACTGAAAACCGACAAGCAGCGCAACCCAAGCCGGAACGTCGGAGCACAAAACCGTCATCATCCGCTCCAAGACGCCGCTCTGCCCACTCGGATGCCCACGCCCACACAAAACCGGCGCCGGATCACTCCCCGGCATTCTCCCCGCAGTCTCCTGCCACAACTCCTGTTGAAGCCATTGCAGCAACCACTCCGTCGGCGCTCAAGGCAAAGGAATTACTTTCCGGCATTCTGAGCAGGATGACCTTTGAATGCCGGGTAACGGCTACCGAAACACCGGATACCATTATTCTCTGCGTTGACGGTGATGACAACGCCTTGCTGATCGGGAGACGCGGCCAAAACCTGGATGCCCTTCAGTATCTATTAAACAAGGCCGTCAATAAGTCGGATACGGAAAGAAAAAAAGTAGTGGTAGATTCTGAAGAATACCGCAAAAGAAGAGAGGCGTCCCTGCTGGATATGGCGGAAAAGATTCGGAAAAAAGTCAAAGAAACTCAAAAGCCCCTGTCTTTATCGAATATGAATGCGCATGACCGACGGATTATTCACCTGGCCTTGCAGGAAGATGATTCATTGATGACGCGAAGCCGCGGCGAAGGCGAGTATCGGAAAGTCATCGTCATGCCTGCCAAGAAAGGGAACGGCTCCGGCAAAAGCAAAAACAAGCCGTTTACCGGCAGGACAAAGCCTCAACCATAAAGGATATTTTCCAGAAACGTGCAAAACCCGGATACCATTGCAGCCATTGCCACACCTTTAGGCTCGGCAGGAGTGGGCGTAATTCGCGTCAGCGGCCCTCTTTCTCCGGAAGCAGGGCGAGCACTTTTCCGGCCTGCTCATGGCGAATGCGCATGGCAGAGCCATCACGTCTATCACGGAGACTTGGTAAGCGCTGACGGTTCCCGTCTTCTGGATGAAGTGCTGGTCACGCTGATGCGCAAACCGCGCTCATTCACCGGCGAAGATATCTTGGAAATCGCCTGCCATAGCAATCCATTGATTTTAAAAGAGATTCTGAAACAACTGATCAAACTGGGCTGCCGTCTTGCCCGGCCGGGAGAATTTTCACAACGAGCGTTTCTCAACGGACGCATGGACCTGTCGCAGGCGGAAGCCCTTGCCGCCATGATTTCCGCCCGTTCGGAAAAAGCCTTTCAAATCGGTCTGGCTCAGCTCAAAGGGGTTCTGGGAAATCAAATCGGGAATTTGCGTAAGCTTTTGATTGACGCTCTGGCGCAGTTGGAAACCACCATTGACTTCACCGATGATGTTGCACAGGACGAATTTCCCCTCATTCCTCCTCAAATGGAAGAGGCCCTAATCGGTTTAGACTTGCTTTTATCCACCTATCCATCGGGCAGATTATTGAACGAAGGCATCTCCGTCGTCATTACCGGCAAGCCCAATGTGGGAAAATCCAGTTTGCTCAATCAACTGGCCGGAAGAAAAAAAGCCATTGTCACGGATATTCCTGGCACAACCCGTGACGCAATCACGGAAACTCTCAACATAAACGGCCTGTGCCTGCACCTGACGGATACGGCCGGCATACGCAAGCCTCTGGACGACATCGAAAAAGAAGGGATGGAACTGGCAGAAGAATATCTGCAAAATTCTGATATTATTATTCTTATTTTAGACGGCAGCCAACCACTGACCCCTGATGACCACCTCCTTCTGGAACAAAATGCAGACCGCAAACAACGCCTGTTGATTGCCGTGAATAAATCAGACCTTCCCGCCGCCTGGAGCCGGAATCAGATATCGGACGCCGGCCTGTCCGACACGAGAATATTTCAAATATCCGCCAAGTATGGCCACGGTCTTGACCTGCTCAGGCAGGCGGTCCTGGATTTCTCCATCGGCAACCCTCTGACACACGACGATCATATGATCATCCATCTGCGCCATAAACTTGCCCTGGAAAAAGCGCAGACCTGCCTTGTCCGGGCCAAGGAAGGCCTGTTTACCGGACAATCACCGGAATTCATCGCCTTTGAAGTACGCGAAGCCATAAATTTTCTTGATGAAATTACCGGAAAAAGAATATCGGACGACGTTTTGGAGAAAATTTTCTCCAGTTTTTGCATTGGGAAATAATTGAAATCCTTCTACGCTTTATGCTATAGCGTAGCCGGTTTCGGTTTTGTCATCCGGCGCTTTCTTCATAACCTTTAAACGCCATGAGGTGGAATCATGAAAAAAATCTTTTCCCTGCTACTTTTCTTTCTTTTACTGAATTTTACCGCAGGTGATGCAAACGCGCAGATCAAATGCGTCAATGCCGATGGAGAAGCCATCATCCTGAATCGCGATACGCCTTCAGCCAAAATGGAAGCCGTGGCCCGCGCCAAATGGACCGCGATTGAGCAGGTTGTCGGAACGGAAGTGAAAGCCAAGAGTTTTGTGCAAAATTTTGCCCTGGTAGAAGACGTCATCAAAACCCAAAGCGGCGGCGTTGTAAAAAGCTACAAAATTATTGATGAAAAAATCAAAGAAGACCTCATCAACATCAAAATCAATGCCTGCGTGGAGCCGTCACAGGCCAGAGAAGCCGTCTCCTCGCTGGGGTTAAACAATTCCATTGCTCTTTTCATACCCGCAAGAAAACCGGGACGGTACGGAGACGAATTTGAAGAAAACAATATTCTTTCCGAAACGCTGGTCTCTAAAATTCTTGAGCAGGGATACAAGGTCGTGGATGTCGCGCCTACTCATGCCGTGGACGCTATGGAAATTGAACGGGCCATGCGCTCCGGCAGCACTTTGTCCTTGCGCAGTATGATGTACAAATTTCTGTCGAATTTGATTATTATTGGAAAGGTAGATTATACGATTTCCACGAAAAAAGGAGAAAACATCGGTTACGGCCTATCTATGCCGTTTAATAATGTCACCGTCCGTCTCACATACCGGATTCTGGCCAAGAACAACAAAACCGGCAGTATGGAAGTTCTTCATGCCGGAACCGAACAGGCAAAGGCCCTGGCCAACTCCACAGAAGACGCAGCCGCTCAGGCCATGAAGGAACTGGCGGAAAATCTGACGCCGACACTTTTAGACAAAATCGGTCAATTCATCCAGGGCAATACCAAAAAAGTCGCCGTTCAGATCAGCGGCGTGAGCGATCTGGACACCGTGCTGGAAGTGAAATCCATCCTGCAGAGTATTGTATGGGTTTCCGCGGTGGAAGAAAAAACGATGGGTGCTTTTGTCGTCAGCTATCCTGAAAACACACTCTATCTGGCCAACAGCATTCAGCAAAAGGGAAACTTCAAGCTGGTCCAATTTACGCCTTATTCCCTGACTTTGGATTATTTGAAACAGAATCATTAGCCTTGATGAAACCGGGAGGAATCTTATGAAAAAACCTACGATATTTTTAGTTTTGACTCTTCTGATGTTATTTTGCTCCGTTGTCGTGCAAGCCGCCGAGAAGCCGCGCATCGGCGTTTTGCGCTTTACCAACAACACCCATGCCGGATGGTGGACAGGAACCTCGGGAACCGACATGCAGGATTTGCTCATCAACGAACTGGTTTCTACCAAGGCTTTTTCCGTGCTGGAACGTCAGGAATTGCAATCGGCCATCAGCGAGCAGCAATTGAGCGAATCCGGCCTGGTAGATGCTTCCACAAAAATCAAAATTGGAAAAATGAAAGGCGCGCAGTATCTCGTAGCCGCCACCGTTTCCGCTTTTGAAGAAGACACGGAAGGAAGCGACGGAGGCGTTCAGTTTTATGGTTTTTCTTTCGGCGGCGAGAAGAAAAAAGCCTATATCGCCGTGGATCTGAAAGTCATTTCCGCCGAAACCGGTGAAATTGTGGAGTCCCGCACCATTGAAGCAACTTCCACCTCAGGCGGTATGAGAGTCAGCGGTCCGTCCGGCTTTATTCCCGGCCTGTCCGGCAACTTGAGCAAACAGGCCAAAACACCTGTCGGAAAAGCCATTCGCAGCTGTATTATCGAAATCTCGGAATATTTGGAATGTTCTTTAGTCCTGAAAGACGGCTGTATGGCGAAATATGCAGGAAAAGAAAAACGAAGAAGAGAAAAAACAAAATCATCCATCGATCTTGATGAATAACAAAGGAGAAATCGTCCATGAAATTCAAATGCTACCGATTTTATTGCTCTTTGTGTATTTGCATCCTGGCCCTAGGTTTCCTGTTTTTATCCGGCTGCGCAACAAAAGTTCGCGTGAACATGCTTCAGCCCGCACAGTACCATGAAGCATCCCTGACGAAAGCCGTTGCCGTTCTTCCTTTTTCCGGACCCGGTGGTTATGAATTCGCTGCCGAGCTGGAAAGCGTGCTTTCAGGCATCGGCATTGACGACCGGCAGTATTTTACACTGGTAGATCGCGCCTCCATTGATAAAGTAATCAGTGAAATGAAATTTTCACAAAGCGGCCTGGTGGATGAAAAAACCGCTGTCAGACTGGGTAAAATGATTGGCGCCAAGGGAATATACACGGGCGTGGTCAACCGCAACCGTTATGACGATAGTTCATACACAGAAAAGCGTTCCACCTGCACCCGGTATGAACAAAAAAGAGACGACAAGGGAAATATCTACCGCGGCGCCTGCCTTCAGTGGCGCAACTACACCGTCCGCTGCATGAAACGAGTGGCCCAATTTGCCGTAACACCGAAATTGGTGGATGTCACCACCGGACGAGTCCTTTATGCAAAGAATCTCTCGGCCATGACCGATTCCTCCAGCTGCGAAGACACCAATCCCCTTACAAGCGACATGGTTCTTCTGGAACAGGCGAAAGAAAAAGTGAAAAAGGAATTCCGCCGCGATATTGCACCTTATTATACAACACGGGAAATCCGCCTGCTGGATTCAACAAACGGCATTACATCACCGGAAGCAAAAGATAAATTAAAACGGGGCATTGAATACGCAGACAAAGGCCGGATGGACAGCGCTTGCGAACTTTGGGGCGAAGCCCGCAATCTGGCGTCCGGATCCTACGCCCTTCTTTACAATTTGGGCGTCTGCGCGGAAAGCCGCGGCGACCTGGACAACGCTCTTTCTTTATACAAACAGTCCGACCGAATACTGGGCAAGCCCGATGATGACATTTCCCTGGCTCTGTCCCGCGTGGGAGAAGCCATTAAGAACCGCTCCAAACTGCAGCAGCAGATGAGTGGAAAATAATGGCTCCGTTTTTTCAGATACCGAACATGGATGGCCCTTTCATCGACCAAAGTCTGGGCCGTCCATCCACCATCCGGAAGATCATGGATGCCATTCCTGTTTTATTGATTCTTTTGGTGGTTTTGATGTTGGTGTAACTTCTTGAAAATGTAACCGTAACTGCAATGTTCTCGTTTCGGGAGTCCGTAGTGACATTATTCAAAGTATATCGGAGATCCATTTCCAGGAATTTACCGAAATCCCTTCTTATTTTCCGGT
>DAOLNX010000033.1:0-18755 GCA_035416785.1 Smithellaceae bacterium
TCGTTTCATGAACAATTTCAAAATCTTCCAGATCCCGGTCCAGCTTGAAGGATTGGCGAATTTTTTCAAACATGTTGATTCCCGGTTTGAAACAGCGTCAGCATGAGAGAGGCGTCTCCACGGACCTGGTATTTTCCTTCCATCAGCATTTTGGCGCCGTCGGATTTGCGCGTCATAATGTCCATCCAGACGCTGAAAGGTGTTTCAATGGTCAGGTCCGGTTTTTCGCAAACGCCCGGACATGCCTCCACTTTTCCTTTTGCAATGATGAAATGGCAAGCGTCGTTCACTTCTCCGGAAAAATGAAACTGCAGATAAACTTTGCTGTCCGTTACGGCCCCGGCATTGAGGCCGAACGGGAAAACGAACAGAAATTCTTCGAGATTTGTCGGACGCGGAACCATTTTCTTTTCATCAAATTCTTTTGGTGTGACCCTTTCGGCAATGCAGGTTTTCCAGAAAAGGTTGCCCATTTTCCGGAAGGATTCCGGACTGCCGATGGGTTGGCTGATCCGGGCAAGCGTTTCGGGAGATATTTTCTTTTCCTTGATCAATTCCTGTCCTGCCTGCCGGGTTGCCTGTAAAACGTCACTGGCCTTGTTTTTTAATGCGGGCACGGTTAAAAGGGAAGCGCCCGCTCGGCATATGGCCCCCAGCGGAGTGATGTTCTGATGTTGCGTGCGCTCGAAAAATTCCAGCATGGCGTTGAATTCCGACGCTTCAGGAAATCCGCACACGCTCAACAAGACCAAGGGAGGAATTCTGTATCTTATCGGGTGGAACGTGTTTCCATTCTCGTCTTTTTCGAAAAAAGGGTAAATTGCCGGCAGTGTCCGTTCCATAAACTTGCTCATCATGGCGTTCACGGTGTGGTAATAGAGAGGAGATGCGTAAACCGCCATGTCGCAGGCCTGCCATTTGGGAAAAATTTCCTGCGTCATATCATCTTTATGAACGCACTGACCGGGTGTTTTCGTCCAGCAGGAAAAGCAGCCGATGCAATGGTTGATTTTCTTGCTGCGCAGATTGATGACTTCCACATCTGCACCTGCCTCCCTCATTCCTTCCACGAGGGCGTTCAGCATGAAAAAGGTGCAGCTCTCTTTGTCGGTTCTGGGGCTGGAATTTAGTGCGAGTACTTGCATAAAGGCTCCTTGTTGGTATAATAGGTTGAATTCAATCTAAAACTGGTCGATCGATCTCTCATGACATTCCGTCTGTTTTCTATACATGATTTCTTAGCTGCATTTCCAGTGGATGCGGGTTGAGATAAATTTGTTCCTTCAGGTAGGGCTGGTCGTATTTCCGGACATAATGGCCCATAAGGGTCATCGGAACAATCAATGGAAGAAATCCGTTTCTGTAGGCATGGATAATTTCCATCATTTCCACTTTTTCTGCCGGAGACAGGTTTTTCTTGAAATAGCCCATCATGTGTTCAAGAACATTGGCGTTTTTTTTGGGGGTTGTTTTCAGTTTCAAGGCTTCCATCAGCAATGCTTCATATCGCGAAAAGAGGATCGGAAGATTCATGCTTTTTTGAGAGGCGACCAGTCTTCCCACTTCCGAGTAGTGCTTTGGGCTGTGCGACAAAAGCAGGAGCTTGTGGCGGGTGTGAAAGTCGATCAGCGCTTTCCGGCTGGATTTTCCGTGACGAATGTCGCGCCATCGGTTGAGTGTAAAGATTCTTTCGATAAAATTTTCCCGAAGGCCGGGGTCGGAAAGGCGCCCTTCCTCTTCAACCGGCAGCAGGGGAAAATGCTTCATAAAGACATGAGCGAACAGTCCGACGCCCGTTTTTGAAGGAATGCCTTTTTCGCTATATACTTTAACTCTTTCCATGCCGCTGGAAGGAGAATTGCTTTTAAAAATAAAGCCACAGAGATCTTCTTCAGCCAGTTCCGCTACCCGTTTTTTTGCCCAGGAAACCATCAATTCGGTTTTGTCCACCCTGGAAGTTCGGGTGAGCAGACGGATGACGCCTGAATGTGCTTCCAGTCTCATGGGTTCCCGGGGGATACCCATGCCACATTCAGCTTCCGGACAGACGGGTACATAGTCCACATATTGTCCCAAGGTTTCTTTCAAGAAAGAATCCAGCTTGTGGCCACCGTCATAGCGGACGGAGTTTCCCAAAAGACAGGAACTGATGCCCAGTTTGATTTTTTGCATGTGGGTTGCCCTCCGTTTGCTATTTAGCAAAGTTCTCCTTTTATAGTCAATGGATTGTTCAGTCAGGGAAGCAAAACCTCTTCACAAGATCTTGCTGATGTTGTAACCTGCGCCACGAAGTTTTGCTGGATGGTTCCTCCTGGTGGAAATACAGGAAGGCGGTTTCCATCCGGATCAAAAGGCTAGGAAAAGGAAGGCTATGGATTGGATATGATGATCAATGACCAGGCGGGTTTTTTTTATTATCTCGTACTTTTTGCGGTTTATTGTTTTATGGGTTGGGTGCTGGAGGTGCTTTACCGGTCTGCCACCCAGAGAAAGTTTGTCAATGCGGGATTTCTGTTTGGTCCTTTTATTCCGATTTACGGTTTGGGAGCATTCCTCACCATTGTCATGCAGTCCGTTTTTCAAGACAGTCCTGCTGTTTTGCGCTTTGTCATTTTCGGTCTGGCGATTACGGGGCTGGAATATGCCGTGGGCTTTCTTTCCGAGAAAATTTTTAAGCTAAAGCTTTGGGATTACTCTGAATACCGGTGGAATCTTCACGGCCGCATCTGTCTGCATTTTTCCCTCTTCTGGATGTTTCTGGTGTCTCTTTTTATTGTTTTTGTCCATCCGGAAATATTCAAACGGGTGATGTTGCTCCAGGAGAATGTGGTCAAGTTCACAGCGATAGCTTTCATGGTGTATTTCTGGATTGATTATACATTTTCCGTAATGTCACTGGCCGCTTTCCGGAGGGCTGTGGGGTATCTTTACGAAGAATATTTCAATTTAAGCAACGCAGAAATCGAGGCCAGTTTAAAATCATTTCAACGTCTGCTTAAGGCATTTCCCGATTTGAATAAGTATATCTATGAGAACATGAATCGGCGTATTAAAAGCAGATTGAATTCTTTTATAAAACCCGTGCAGGAAAAAATCATGATGGAAATGGCCGGCCGGACGCCGTTTGAAAAGGAGTATTTTGAAACGGTGCAGGACATTTTACAGCATGAAGAATTTTTAAAACTGAAGAACTTTTTTCATCACAACTCCTCAATTTATGAACATGTGCATGATGTGGCGTATTTCTCTTATCGAATTTGCAAGTATTTCAAACTGGATTACCGATCGGCGGCGCGCGGTGCTCTGTTGCACGACTTTTTTCTGTACGACTGGCGCAACCATGATGTTCCGGACCTGCCGCGCGACAAGTTTCACGGAATTGCTCATCCGGCAATTGCTGTGACCAACGCGAAAAAATATTTTGTCATCAATGACATCGAAGAGGATATTATTGTCAAGCATATGTGGCCGCTGACGTTGGTTCCTCCCAAATACAAAGAATCCTTTATCGTGTCGTTTGCAGATAAGTATTTGTCATCCAAAGAGTTCTTGGATGAGTACCAAAAGAGAACGGTCCGGCTTCGGAGTGGAAAAACCAGGAAACGGAAGAAAAGAACCGAAAATGAATAGAGAGTGTTTGCGGAAGGCGGCCGAGATTTGGAGTAAAAATTGCGGTCAGGGCAGAATGCCGCTGATCGCGGTGACGGATTTTTCAGGCGTTAAAAGAAAGCTTTCCGTAAGACCGACGCCGATTTGGGCAAGGGACAGCTTTTCATGAAAGATTTTTTGATTTTCAAGGGCGAAATCTGCGTAGCCCGCTGAAAAACGCCGGCTGGAGAGATGTTTGCCTTCGCGCCGGAGCTGTCGATTGATGTAATCCGAGAGCCAATCGAGGGCTCTGTCAGTCATTTCGCTGGCGGTGGCGTCGTAAACGACGGCAGTTGCAAAATCGTCCTGGCTTGTTTGATTTCGGATGGCGTCCATGATGTTGCTGCCGGCCGTTGCGCCGAGCAATGCGGCTTCTCGGCAATCTCCCAAAAAAACGGCCAGTTTGACGCTTTCAAAAGACCAATTCCCGTCGAACCGGATGGTCCGCCCGTCATTATCGAGAATGGAAAGCCGAAGAAAGGAACCGCGAAGAGCAATCAGGGAAGTGGCGCGGGCGATGGATTGGTCTGTCTGCCTTTTCTCCGTGGAGGAAAGAACCGTTGTCCTTTTTTTGAAACCCAGACGGGAATAGATGGCCGCCAAAGGCGGAGATAGGGGGATGCTCTCTACAATAGTTGGGGTTTGGAGCATGTTGTGCCGGACCTGTTCTGACAAAACTGCCTATCTGGAGGTGCTGCTGTATCGCCTTTTCCACCGGTTCAGTTTTTTAAATGCATCATCCACAACATCCAGCAGAATGTCCATGTCGAGTGGCTTTTCAAAATAATCGTCAAATCCCGCCTCGCGGCATTCTTCGATTTCAAAAAGGGGTGCCCAGCCGGTGACAGCGAAAATCATGGAGATGGGCTTTGTTTCCCGGATCTGACGGCACAGATCAATGCCGTTCATGCCGAAGAGCTTCAAGTCAAGGAAGATAACGTCAATATCGTCTCCTTTGAGAATTTCCAGCGCTTGTTGGCCGTTTTCCGCCTGAATGACTTCGTAGTTTTCATCGGTGAAAACGCCGGAAAACAGTTCGCGAACCGATTCTTCATCATCAACGATCAGAATTTTGCCCTTCAAGACCGTCTCCCTTTCTGATGTTTAAAAATTTCCGGATATGATTTTCTCACGAACGGCGTTTCCCATTTCTTCCGTTCCGGCCAGTTTGCAGCCCGCAGAATGAATATCCTGTGTTCGCCATCTCTCTTTTAACACATCTGCCACCGCTTTTTCGATAAAATCTGCTTCCTTGGGTCTATCCATGGAATGACGCAGCATCATGGCTGCCGATAAAATGGTCGCCAGGGGATTGGCGATGTTTTTTCCGGCAATGTCCGGTGCAGAACCATGAATCGGTTCATACAGAGCTTTTTCCAGGCCAAGGCTCGCCGAGGGCAGCATGCCGATGGAGCCGGTTAACATGGCGGCTTCATCGCTTAATATGTCGCCAAACAGATTGGTGGTCACAATCACGTCAAACTGCGACGGATTGCGAATCAGCTGCATGGCGCAATTATCGACATACATGTGCTTTAGCGTTACCTCGGGATAATCCTTTCCGATTTCCGTCATCACTGTCCGCCAAAGCTCCGTGGTTTCCAGAACATTCGCTTTATCCACGGATAAAAGGTTTTTCCGGCGTTTGAGCGCCAGTTCAAACGCGCGATAACCGATACGGCGAATCTCTTCCTCTGTATAAATCATGGTGTTGATACCGGTGCGTTTGCCGTTTTGGTCTTGCGATACGCCGCGGGGCTTGCCGAAATAAAGATCACCGGTCAATTCCCGAACAATCATAATATCGATGCCCTGCACCACTTCTTTTTTCAGCGGTGAGGCATCCAGCAGTTCCTCAAAAACGCTCACCGGACGCAAGTTTGCGTAAAGACCAAGCTTTTCCCGAAGCCCCAAGAGAGCCCGTTCTGGCCTTACGCTGTAATCGAGACCTTCCCATTTTGGGCCGCCCACGGCGCCCAGCAGGACGGCATCGCTTGCGAGGGCCAGTTTCAAACTTTCATCAGGAAGGGGGACGCCGAAAACATCATAAGCGCTGCCTCCTAAAAGACCCTCTTCAAAATAAAGCTTGATGTCACTTTTGTCGGCCACGGCCTTGAGGACCTTCAGGGCCTCCTTCATAATTTCCGGTCCGACGCCGTCTCCGGCAAATACGGCAATATGATAAGTTTTTTCAGTCATTTTCTCCTCGAGCTTTTGTAATGTGTTTCATCAGACCGCCGTCGGCAATCAGCTGTTCCATGAAGGGCGGAATCGGGCGAATGGAAAATGTCCGGTCCGCGTCTGCAACGGTAATGGTTCCTTTGGCGCTGTCTATCGTGATTTGCCGTCCTTCGGCAATCGCGTCTGCCAGGTCGCGGGATTCAAAAATCGGCAATCCCATGTTAAAGGCGTTGCGGTAGAAAATACGGGCGAAACTCTTGGCGACCACGCAGGCAATTCCCGAAGCCTTGATGGCGATCGGCGCATGTTCCCGGGATGATCCGCACCCGAAATTTTCTCCGCCCAGAATAATGTCGCCGGATGTCATTTTGGCAACAAAATCCGGATCTGCATCCTCCATACAATGCCTTGCCAGTTCGGCGGGATCGGATGTGTTTAAATAACGGGCGGGAATAATGGCGTCCGTATCAATGTTATCTCCAAATTTCCAGACTTTTCCTGTAAAAATCATACGAATAATTCCTTTAAAGTTAAAGTTCTTCCGGTGAAGCGAGACGTCCCAGTACGGCGGATGCGGCGGCTACGGCGGGACTGGCCAGATAAACGGCGCTTCCGGGATGCCCCATGCGTCCGACAAAATTCCGGTTAGTTGTGGCGACGGAAACCTCTCCGTCGGCCAGAATGCCAAGATGGCCACCCAGACATGCGCCGCAGGACGGAGGTGAGATCACCGCGTCTGCCTCCATGAAAATGTCCAGAAGTCCTTCGTGCATGGCCTGTCTGTATATGAAAGGCGTGGCAGGAACCACGATCAGCCGAACGCCCGGAGCGGCCTTGCGATTTTTCAGGATTTGTGCGGCAATGCGCAGGTCTTCGATTCGGCCGTTGGTGCAGGAGCCGATCAGCGACTGATCAATTTTTACGTTGCCTGCCTGGCTGACGCCTCTGACGTTGGACGGCAAATGAGGGAAGGCAATTTGCGGCTCCAGTTTGCTTGCATCGATTTCGATGATTTGGGAATAAACCGCGTCTGTGTCGGATGTGTAAACGGTATAGGGTCGTCCGGCTCTCTTTTCTACATAGGCTTTTGTAATGGCGTCCGGCGCAAAAATGCCGTTTTTTGCTCCCGCCTCAATGGCCATGTTGGCCATCGACAGTCTGTCCGCCATCGGCAGGCTGTCGATGGTTTCGCCTGTAAATTCCATGGCGGAATAAAGCGCGCCGTCAACACCAATGCGTCCGATGATGTTCAAGATCAGATCTTTTCCGGATACCCATTTGGGAAGCTTACCGAAAATGACGAATTTCATGCTGGAAGGTACTTTAAACCAGAGTTCGCCGGTAAGCATGGCGGCGGCAAGATCGGTACTGCCCACGCCTGTGGCAAATGCGCCCAGTGCCCCATAG
Organism: Smithellaceae bacterium; assembly: GCA_035416785.1. Taxonomy (GTDB): domain Bacteria; phylum Desulfobacterota; class Syntrophia; order Syntrophales; family Smithellaceae; genus UBA8904. The sequence goes on from DAOLNX010000033.1 coordinate 7,237, forward strand.
GTGCAAGTGTGGCTGTCTGCGCCGATGACCAGATCGCCGGGAAGAACAATGCCTTTTTCCGGCAAGAGCGCATGTTCGACACCCACCTGACCGCCTTCGTAAAAGTGCGTTACACCGAATTCCATGGCGAATTCCCGCACGGTCTTGCATTGCTGAGCGGAGCTGATGTCTTTGTTGGGAGTGAAGTGGTCAAGGACCAGAGCCACTTTATTCTTGTCGAAAACCTTTTTTCCGCCTGCTGCCCGGAATGCCTTGATGGCGATAGGTGCAGTAATGTCGTTGCCTAGCGCGATATCGACGCGTGCATTAATCAACTGGCCCGCCTGGATGTCTTTGAGGTCTGTATGCGCCATAAATATTTTTTCCGTTATCGTATATCCCACGTTATGAACTCCTTGAAGAATGAAATGCTTTTCAATGCGAAAACAGGAAGACTCAATACTCTATTTTTCAGCTTAATTCAACTTGAACCTTCTTTACGTTGTTTTTTAAAAATTCCAGCCGGTTGAGCGCGTTGATATAGGCCTTGGCGGACGCGACAATGACATCGGGGTGTGCGCCCCGTCCCACGACGGAATGATCGTTGTATTTGAGCTGAACCATGGTTTCTCCCTGTGCGTCCGATCCGCCGGTAATGGCGTTGACCACGTATTTCAATAGTTGATAATTGGTCTTGGTGATGTTCCGGATGGCGGCAAAGGTGGCATCCACCGGCCCGTTGCCGAAGCCTGCGTCGCGCAGGATTTCCTGATCAACTTTCATTTCCATGGTTGCCGTGGGAATCGCCACATTGCCGCTTACCACATTCAGATAAACCAGTTGATATTTCTCCTCGCCCCGGTATACTTCTTCGTACAGGATAGCTTCCAGATCCTCGTCATAAATGTCCTTTTTGATGTCCGCCAGAGATTTGACTTTGGCTGCCACACGGTTGAGTTGCTCATCGTCGAGCAGATACCCCATCTTTTTTAAATGATGCGCGATGGCGGCCCGTCCGGAGTGCTTGCCTAAGACAATGTGGGTATCGCTGATGCCGACGGATTTGGGAGTCATAATTTCATAAGTGATTTTTTCCTTAATCAGGCCGTCCTGATGAATGCCCGATTCGTGTGCAAATGCATTGGCGCCGACGATGGCTTTATTGGGTTGAACCGGAATACCTGTGATCTGTGTGAGCAGGCGCGATGTTTTGTAAATCTGGTCGGTTTTGATTTTGGTGTAAAGTCCGAAAAGATCTTTACGCGTGGCCAGCGCCATGACGATTTCTTCCATGGCCGTGTTACCGGCGCGTTCGCCGATTCCATTGATAGTGCATTCTACCTGCCTTGCCCCGTTACGGATGGCGGACAGAGAATTGGCGACGGCAAGGCCAAGATCGTTGTGACAGTGAACGGAAATAACCGTATCTCCGAGATTTTTTACGTTGGCAATCAGATAAGCGATTAATTGACCGAATTCCTCCGGAATGGCGTAGCCGACCGTGTCCGGAATATTCACAGCGGATGCGCCGGCGTCAATGACCGCCGATACCATTTCCACCAGGTAATCCCGATCGGATCGTGTCGCGTCCATGGGGGAAAACTCGACGTTTTCCGTATAGGAGCGGGCAAGCTTGACCGCGGCGACTGCTTCCGAGAGCACCTGTTCGCGGCTTTTTTTCAGCTGGTATTGCAAATGGATATCTGATGAGGAGATGAAGGTATGGATACGAGGATGGGCTGCGTGCTTGATGGCCTGCCAGGCCCGGTCGATGTCCTGTTTGTTGGCGCGCGCAAGCCCTGCTACCTGCGATTTCTTGATGACTTTGGCGATTTGCCTGACGGCGTCAAAATCTCCATCCGAGGCGATGGGAAATCCCGCTTCGATAATGTCCACACCCAAATTTTCAAGCTGCCGGGCCAAAATCAGTTTTTCTTCCGTGTTCATACTGTTGCCTGGCGATTGCTCACCGTCACGCAGGGAGGTGTCGAAAATGAAGACGCGATTTTTTTCCTTTTTCATAAAATACTCCTTTCCAATCGATAAATATTTTCAATAGGCCATAATAAAAAGGCCGTGGGTTTTACCGCCCACGGCCTTTCAGGGAATCTGTTCTTTGGGAAGCTCAGGAACGACTGAAAAACGAAGGGCAGGCGACCTTGAAGGCCAAGCTAAGCAGGGCGAGACCCGAAAGCAAAGTCAAAAAAGCGCCGCTCGTAATCGTTACTGTCGTTTGGTTGAGCATTTCACTATCCTTGAATAATACTTTACAACTTTTCCTAATGCAAAACAAAGCGGTTGTCAAAATGTTTTTTGACCCAAGTGATTTTTTTCCAATAAGGAATTGTCGGACATTTCGGAACGTACGATAAACCATTGCCAACAAAGAAAGGGGAGCATTTGCTCCCCTTGAGGAAAGGAAGAATGAAGGAAGGATTTACCGGCACATGCCCATTCCCAACCCCGGACCGGGGCCGAATCCCGGACCGGATTGATCATGGGCCCTCATTCCACCGCGGGGACCGAAACCCTCGCCCCTACCCCATCCGGAATTGGCGAGTTTTTCTCTTTGTTCCGGAGTCAGAGTCTGGAGAATATCCAATTTGTGGACGGTTGCCTGGTCTTCCAGCTCATCGCGCATCGTCCGCAAATCCCTTTGCGCCGCTGATATTTTGTTTTTGTCAGGATTTGCTTGCAGCCAGAGCCTGTGCAATTCAACGGACTTATCAAAAATCTTATCTCGCAGTGTCCTGGTGGCTTTAAAATGAGTGTTTTGTAAGGTTTCCATTTTTGCCTTTTGAGTGTCGGTTAATTTTAATTGGTCCATAACTGCTTCCCGGCATGGTCCGCATACTTTTCCTTTTCCTTGTTGAGGTCCTTTGGCAAACGCCTGAGAAGTAAAAAGCATACTTACCACAACCAGGGCTAGTGCTAGAGTGATTTTTTTCATGGTAGATCTCCTTTACGAATTTTATTTTCCTGATCAGTTATCAAATAATTTTGCATGACCTGTGCCAGAAATTGTAAGTATGGATAATAATAGATTTTAGCGAACTTCATGAAAATAAGTTTTCCTTTGACAAGTCTGATGTGGATAAGACATATCCAATTCTGGTATCCAAGTGGTTCCATTGTATCCAGGTCGATGCGGGAGTGGAGATTATGGTGGGCAATAAAAAAAGACGCTTCAATATTTCGGTGCTGGCGGTCGCAAGTGCGATTACCGTTTTGGCGGCAATTCTGGGTATGATGATGTTCATGCAGTTTCAGTTGCGTAAAGATCAGGCGGTTACCCTTTTCGTGGAAAAAGGATCTACTCTCATTCAGTCATTTGAAGCCGGTTTCCGGGGTCGTCCGGAAATGGAAGATGATTCGTTTTATCTTCAGAAGCTTTTGATGGAAGTTGCCCAACAGCCGGATATTGATTATCTGGTGGTGACAGATGAAAAGGGACAAATTATGGCGGACAGTGATCCGTCCATGCTGGGGGGGCCCTACGGGTTGGATCTGAATTTGCATCAGATTGCTGGCAGTCGGAATATTCGCTGGCGACAGGCGGCCAATCAGGAAGGGGCGGGGACCTTTGAGGTTTACCGGGGATTTTTCCCAGGGGACAAAAAGGGCAGTTCCATGCGCTGGATTGTATTTCTGGGTTTCAATATGGATAAGATTGAAAAAGCCTCACGCGAAGATGCGTATCGGATGGCAGTGGCGGCGGGAATTCTTGCGTTGATCGGATCACTGGCGATTGTGTCTTTGTTTCTGGCTCAGGCTTATCGTCTGTCACAGTCGTCTTTGTCACGGATTACGGTTTTTTCCGAAGCTTTGGTGAAAAATTTGCCCTTTGGGCTTCTGGCTGTCGATCAGACCGGGCGGATTGTGGCCTGCAATGATCAGGCGAAGCCGCTTTTGGAGGATCCCTGCGGCGAGGCAATTGGAAAGGAAGCCTCTGTTGTTGTGCTTAGGCCATTTTTTCATATTCTGGAACGTGTCAGGGGACAAGCCGTACTGATTGAAGAGGAGGTCATTTTACCCGGCGCAGGGCGGACGGATCAGATCTGGGAGGTTGTAGTGACGGTCTTTTCTGACGAGGATGTCCATAAGGGAAAAATTTTGCTTGCCCGGAATATCACGGCTATTCGCCAGATGGAGCGAGAAGTTGCCCGCAGCCGTCGCCTGAACGCCATTGCATCTCTTGCCGCCGGTGTGGCTCACGAAATACGGAATCCGCTGAGTTCTATCAGGGGGCTGGCTGTGTATTTTAAATCCCGGCTTGCCGGAAACAAGGATGACGAGGAAACGGCCGATGTCATGATTGCCGAGACGGAGAGGCTCAATCGGGTGATCAGTCAACTGATTGATTTTGCCCGCCCTCCAGTACTGAAAATAGTGACGGTCCATCCGGCGGATCTTGTGCGTCACACTGTCCGGTTGGTGGATAAAAATGCCGAGATAAATAGAGTGGTTATCGAGGTGAGAGCGGATGATCATCTGCCGCAAGTGGAAATCGATCCGGATAGAATAAAACAGGCCCTGCTCAATATTTTTCTCAATGCTCTTGCGGCCATGCCCAATGGAGGAAGACTGCTGGTGGAGCTGACCTCTCATCATGCATTGTTGAAAGTGACGATTTCTGATTCCGGAGAGGGGATTAAAAAAGAAGATTTACCCAGAATTACCGATCCATATTATACGTCCAAACCGTCTGGAACGGGATTGGGGCTGGCGATTGTTCAAAAAATTCTGGATGCGCACGGAGGCAGCGTGCACATTGAAAGCCAGGAAGGCATGGGTACAAAAGTCACTCTGCAATTTCCAGTATCGGCATACGAAAGGATAAAAAATGAAAAATCAATTTGAAATACTCATTGTGGATGATGACGCCGCCCACCGCCTGATGTTGAAAAAACTTCTGGGTGGATGGGACTATACTGTGGCTGAAACAGATGACGGATCGGGGGCGATTGAAGAAGTTCGCAAACGTTCTTATGACCTGGTACTCATGGATATTCGTATGCTCAAAGTTCCGGGAATTGAGGCTCTGGAACAGATCAAGAAAATGAATCCGGCCATTCCTGTCATTATCATGACGGCTTATGCTTCTGTGGAAACGGCGGTCAGCGCCATGAAAAAAGGCGCGGATGACTACCTGACCAAGCCTCTTGATTTTGATGAACTCAAAATTCGAATTGCCCGGGCAACCGGACACAGTCTGCTGCAAAAAGAAAATGAATACCTCCGGGAACGACTCGGGGAAAAATTCGATAGGCAAAGGATCATTGGCCAAAGTCCGGCAATGGTGAGATTGCTGGAAATCGTCGAGCAGGCGGCGCCCACGCAGGCCACGGTTTTAATTACCGGGGAATCGGGAGTGGGAAAGGAGGTCATCGCCAATCTTCTCCATGCCAACAGTTTGCGCAAGAATGCCCCTTTCGTAAAAATCAACTGTGCAGCACTCGCCGAAACGCTTCTGGATTCTGAATTGTTCGGACATGAAAAGGGCGCGTTTACTGGCGCCGATCGGAGAAAGGAAGGAAAGTTTGTTCAGGCTGATGGCGGCAGTATTTTTTTGGATGAAGTCAGCGAAATGTCGCAAGCCATGCAGGTGAAACTGCTGAGGGTGTTGCAGGAAAGGGAACTGATTCGAGTAGGCGGTGCTGAAGTGTTGCGAGTGGATGTCCGGGTGCTGGCTGCGACGAACAAAGATCTACGAAAGGAAATCCGGGAGGGGCGGTTTCGGGAGGATTTATTTTACCGTCTGAATGTTGTGGCGCTTTCTGTTCCACCGCTTCGGGAAAGGTCGGAAGACATTCCCCTGATGGCGCAATCTTTTCTGAATATGTTTGCACGGAAGAATGCCAGGTTGCTTTCAGGGTTTACACCTCAGGCTCTCCAGAAACTTGGGCAATATGCCTGGCCCGGGAATGTGCGTGAATTGATGAACCTTGTCGAGAGAGCCGTTGTTTTGTCGCGCTCGGTGATGATTGATGCCGATGATCTGGTTTTTCCAATGGCGGAGCCGCTTTCTGCTTTGGATGGGCATCCGGGAATGTATGCGACTCCTTGCGGGGGGAGCGGAAATTTGCCGCTTGAGGAGGTGGAAAAAAGGAGCATCTTGGAATCTCTGGCCGCAAGCGGGGGTAATAAAAGCGAAGCGGCGCGCCGTCTGGGGATCACTCGGAAAACTTTGAGAAAAAAGTTGGCCAAATATGACAAAAAGTGAAGAATTTAAATTTGGGCTACCGCGTCATGGTAAATTTTTGCTCGTCTTTGGGCACGTACCATTTGATGAAATTGTGGCTGATGCCGATCGGGGCTGGCTCGATGCCGCGGATGCGGTGGCTGACGATGATTAGATCGTCGGGAACATAGAGAAAAGTATAAGGCTGATCTTCTGCCAGAATTTCCTGAAAGCGGTCATAATATTTCTTACGTTCGGCCTGGTTAAAGACACTTCTGGCTTTTTCCAGCATCTCATCCGCTTCAGGGTTACTGTAGGATACAAAATTAAGTTCTTCCGGGGCGGTTTTACTGGAATGCCACACGTCGTATGCGTCAGGATCCAGCGGAATGGTCCAGCCCAGAATTACCGCATCAAAGCGCCGTTTGTTGATGAAATTCGTGACAAACGCCGACCATTCCAGCACACGGATTTTTACAACAATTCCCAATTCTTTGAGTTGGCGCTGAATGATTTCCGCGCATTTCTGACGTGTTTCATTGCCTTGATTAGTGAGAATTTCAAATTCAAAGTTCCTGCCGTCTTTTTCCAGAATGCCGTCTCCGTTTGCATCCGACCATCCTGCCTCTTTGAGTAACTCGCGCGCTTTGTTCAGATCGTAATTGTAGATTTTTACTTTGTCGTTATAGGCCCAAGTTCCGGGCTTGTATGGCCCTGTTGCGGGTTTGCCAAGTCCCAGCAGAACGCCTCTGATAATTTCATCTTTTTTAATGGAATGGGAGATGGCCTGACGGACGCGTTTATCTGTGAAAAGAGGATTTTTCAGATTATAGCCCAGATACGTGTATGCAAAAGCCAGATAGCGATATTTATTGAAATTTTCTTTAAACAGGACTGAGTCAGTCTGCCTTGTGTATTGGAGAGGAGTCAAGCCCATCATGGAAATATTTTGAGCGCGCAGCTCAAGAAACATGGTGGCGGTATCCGGAATAATGCGGGTAATCCGGCCGTCTAAATAGGGACGTCCTTCAAAGTAGTTCTCGTTGGAAACCAGCACGATTTTTTGACCGGCAATCCATTCTTTGAACTTGTATGGGCCTGTGCCTACGGGATGGCGTGAAAGCGGGCTTTTGGTGATGTCCTTCCCCTCTAAGAGATGCCTGGGCAAAATAGCGGATGACCAGCTGATCAGCGCGGGAGCAAAGGGTTTGTCGTAGATGACACGGAATGTATAATCATCCAAGACTTCTGTTTTTTTGACTTTGAGAAAGTCTCCGGCATAAGCGGTGGGAGTCTTCGGATCGATCGTTACCCGGTAGGTGTAAAGTACGTCGGAGGCGGTAAAGGGTTTTCCATCGTGCCACAAAACGTTCCGGCGCAGTTTGAAGGTGATGACCAGACCGTTTGGACTGATGGTCCAAGATTCTGCCAGGTCTCCGACAATATTCATATTTTTGTCATATTTGACCAGGCCGTTAAACACCATTCCACCGACCGCATGCGATGCGGAGTCGGAAGCCAGAAGGGGGATCAGGTTGCTGGCGTCTCCGATGTCGCCGCGGACCAAAATGTCGCCATAGGCGGCGGATTTGACGGGAGCCTTGCCGCTAGAGTTTGACGACGGAGCCTTGTCGCACGCACCCAGCGCAAACAGAAGCATCAATGAGATGAATAGACGAGATAACTTTTTCATGCGGGCACTCATAACCCAGGCGGGTATCCTTTGCAACAGAATTTGTGCGCCAAATACCAAAAAGACGGTCTTATGAAGCATGACCGGTAGAGAATCCATACCATGATGATCACTTTGTGAAACAGTCGTATGGCCGTGTCTGGGCTTTTTGCAGGGCTGTCCGATAAACAACCGATGTTTGGGCTACGTGCGCTGACGTTGATAAGGATAAGAAGATAAGGGGGTGGGTGTGGTGACACGGTTCAGGATCAATCCGCGAATTTTATCCTTCGGAAGCATTTGCAAAGAGGTTTTGAGATCTGTCATGGAGGTCTTGTCCGCCTCAACGACGACGACGATATGATCTACCAGCTGGGAGAAGATCATCGCATCCGCACCTGCCAGAACGGGAGGAAGATCAAAAATGACGTACCGTTCCGGATAGCGGTTTTTCATGTCCGTTACCAGATTTTTCATCCACGGGGAACCGAGAACCTCGCTGCTTTCGTCAATCGTTTTCCCTCCGGAAACAATGGTCAGCTTTTCCTTGTTGGGCCAGACGATGAGATCCGTGATTGCACATTCATTGAGAAGAAAGTTTACCAGGCCGTTGTCGCTTTCATATCCAAGTACCTGATGGATGTTTTGTCTCTTCAGGTCGCAATCAACCAGCAAAACCGTCTGATCAAATTCCATGGCAAAAGTAAATGCCAAGTTGATCGAAGTCATCGTCTTGCCCTCACCTCGCAGGCTGCTGGTGATCATGACCGTATTGCCTCCGAATTCCCTGCTGGCCATCTCGATTTGCTCGCGCAGGACCTTGTAGGATTCGGTTTCCGGCTTATCGGCAAAAGCCGCCACACAACGGTTTTTTTCCAGGGTGATCGGATTCAACCGGACATTTCGTGACTGATGGTAAACGGGAGAAACCCAAGTGGTTTTGTCCTTGATGTTTTCCAGTCTTGTTCTTTCCTTTGGTGCGTAAGAGCTTTTGAATGATTCATCTTTTTGCCATAATTCATACAGCCACTGGAGTTTCTTGTATGCCAGTTTCATGTCCTGAAGTTTCATGTTTATGTCCTTCTCGTTTATGTTTCCGTCCGGTGTTACCAGGTAATCAGTTTTTTCATGATTTTATCCACGATGATATCGATATCCATAACAAAAAAGTGGATAATCAGAAGCCCTCCCACGATCAATATACTGAAAGAGACGAGCAGTGTATTGCGTCGCTGTCTGTTGCGAAGGATATCATCGCGGGTAACGATTTCGGCAATGCCGGTGAAAACGGGCAGATTTGTAAATCTGGCCAGATCTTCAATGGTGTGAGCGGATTGATCTATATATTCACGAACGGATGCCATGGCAACACCCGCTCCAACCGCCAGGATAAAACCGATGAGTATTGTGGCGGGAATATTCGGACGCACCGGTTTTTCAGGAAGTCTTGCCGCTTCGATCAAGGTGAAGCGTTCTCCCATCTGGTCCTTTTCCATTCCCTGGGCAAGTCTGGCTTCCATCAGCTTTTTCATCAGATCGTCGTTTTTTAGCTGCAAATTATTTCTTTCGCTCAGCAGCAGTTTGTAGGCTTCTTCCACTCTTGGTCCGGACTGAATGCGCAGGCGATAGCTGTCTCGTTTATTCTTGGCTTCCGTGATTTGCCGTTTGATGGATTCAATATCCGCCTGGACACCGGCAAGCTGGGAGGCCAGTGCCACGTAAGCGGGGTTGTCTGCTCTGCCGCCTACCATTGTTTCCGGAGTTCTCTGTTCCAGACGACGTTCCAGTTCGGCGATTTCCCGCTTGGTTTTGATGACGTCGGGGTAACGGCTGGAGTAAAGCGTTTCCAGATCGACAATCTTTGCCCGCAATTCCTTGAGCCGGGCCTTATCCGGATTGGAAATGTCCGGAGGAATGCTTGCCAGTTCCGTTTGCAGGTATCCTTCCCTTTCCTTGGCCGTCCTCAATCGGTCATTCAACTGATCAATGTCCCTTTCAATCCGGTCGACGGTTTGCAGATTCAGCTGTGAGAGTTCCGGAAGCGAGTCGATGTTGCTCTGTTTGAAGACGGCAATTTTGCGATCCAGTTCTACCAGTTTCGACTGAATATTTTTTGTTTCCTCCTCGATGAATTTGGCGGCGCCTGACGAAAGTTTATCGCGGCTTTTCAGATTTTCTTCCAGGTAAAGGGATGCCAGTACGTTAGCTACCTGTACGACAACATCCGGTTTTTTGCCGTCGAAGGAAACGGTGAAGGCGATGGTCGCTGTCGAAGGTCTGCCGGTTTGCGGATCGACGACTTCGGCGCTGATGGTATTGAATTTTATGTATTTATTGCGCATTCTTTCCACGATCTCTTCCGTTGACAGCTTCTTGCGCTGGTCTGCGTAAAGATTGAAACGGTTGATGATATCGAGGAGGGTCTTGTAGCTCATAACCCGCTGATTGATCGTCTGGAGGCGTTGATCTGCATATGCCGTTACCGTGGTCATGACGTATTCCCTTGGAATTTCCTGCGCCTCGATCAGAATCATTGATGTGGATCGGTAAGTGGGCGGCCAGATAAACGTGCCGACTGCTATAATAAGAAACACAACAGTTGCTGTTAGAATGAAATCCCACTTCCTGCGCTTGAAAATGGAAAGAAATGTGTTTAAATCCAAGTTATTTTCTTCCATGGATGCCGGCTCCTGAAAAATTGAATTTAACGACTAACAAGTTTCCGTGCGGGTTGCAATGTCATTATTCCATCAGAGTGTGTTGAATATAAAAGGCCAGTAAAAACTGATGCTGATTTGCCGATGTGTCTTTTTGGTTGTCAGCTGCTTTGATGAAAGTGTATGAGGCCGATAAAAAGGCATCTTTGTTGAAGTGATAACGGGGGCCTAAGACAATGCAGAGGGAACTTTCGTTAATCCGCTTGTTAGAAAATTCTCCCTGATCAGATTTGTTGATGAAATAGTTTGCCCTTAGAAAACCTGACAATTCGTATGTCAGCTTATGATTTACATCCAAGGACAGATTTGTGCGGTTCACCGTGGTTGATGTGCCGCTTAAGGGCAGAACACTGTAGTTTAAAGCGAGGCTGCCATCTGTCCTTTCATGCTTGAGTGCCAGGGCCACCCTACCCATCGGCTTCCATTCGTTGCTGGTCTGCTGTTGTGGCATCAGAACAAACCCACCGGGAACCGGCACCCAGCTCAATGTATCGTATCGGCTTTGCGAGTAACTGATTCCGGTATCGACAAGAAGACTCCATACATCACTGATGTTCCTGTTGATGCCCATTGTGGTTGCGTAATTATGTACCACGGAGGCACTTGTGCTGTAATGGGCATATCCTATGCTCAGTCTTCCCTTTGTCAGGGAATTCAGCGAATATTGAGTGTTTATTCCCGCATTGTAGGACTGCATATCGGAATACGCAGGGTCATCATAGCGGTCATTCAGATAATTACAAAGGAATGTCATGAAAAGTCTTTCTGTGGGATGCCATTCCCCTGAAGCGCCTGAAGTAAAACGTTGTCTGTTTACGATTATGTGGAAAACCTCGCCTGTTGTTTCGATATCTCTTTCCGCTGAAAAATCTTTTGTATAACCGGCTTCCGCCCCGAGCGCCAGCGTATCATTTAATGCGTAGTGGAATTCACTCTGATAGGACTGATCAATTGTGTTGAGATGGTGTTG
>DAOLNX010000033.1:18855-29800 GCA_035416785.1 Smithellaceae bacterium
ATGATCATCGTTTTGTATCCTCTGTCGGAAAAACCGTTATTTGCGGCATACTGCTGAGCAAAAACGATCATAAAACCTTCCGGATGGCCGTAAATTTTTACATTGTTTAGCAAAATACTGGCGGGCTTTGACCGTTTCCAAAGATGCTGCTTGTGGGAAAGAATAGCTAGTGATCCCTGCCGATGATCCTGCCGTGCGTCTGTGGTATAGAAGGAAATATATTCCGTTACGTTTCCATTTTTCCACGCATCGCGCCAGGATTCCAGCCACTGATACAGTTCCTTTGTCAGTGTTTCCTGATCCGCACCGACCTGCAGGCAGGTACCGAAAACCAATAAGGTCACCACGGACAAAATCAGGAAGGTGAAATTAGCCTTAGCCTTTTTAGGGAACAAGGATCACGTCACCCCGTTTAAGAATAATGTTCTGTTCCAGATGATTGCCGTCGGCAACAGCGTCGTAGTCGAAATGGAATATCATCGTGTCCTGATTTTCCTGCCGGTATATTTTTATTCTGCTTCGTTTGGCAAAAGGATTCAGACCACCTGCCGTGGCCAGTGCCTGCAAGACGGTGGGCCTTGTGTTAAATGCCAGTCGTCCCGGATTGTTAACGCGTCCGAGCACGAAAATCAGGATGCTGTTTACCTGTCTGATGCTTATGCTGAGAACCAGTGAGGGGATATAGGGTAGGATACGGGCTTCCATTTCCTGCTTCAGCTGACCAACCGTTTTCCCTGCGGCGACAACTTCTCCAATCAGGGGGAAATGAATATTTCCGTCCGGCAGCACGACAACGACTCTGGTCATGGCTTCGTCCTTCCAGACGGAGATGTCCAGCTGATCACCGGGACCGATGAGATAATGGAGGTCGTTGACCTTTGTGTCCTTTGAGGTTTTAACAGCGGGAACTTGTTCCGCATTGTTTCCCACAGCCCACCCATGAGCCGGGCATAAGCTCAAGAGCAGGAATATACAAACGATACGATATTGCATTTTCATATCCACCTCTGAAATTGTTATAGGTTATCTCATTAATTTTATAGCGTTTCCAGTATCGTAATTGCTTCGCTCCTGCCGTTGAAAGATTTACCGCTTTTTACAGCGTGGCTCAAGCATGATTTCGCCTGCTCGCGCTTTCCTGCTTTGTATAGCGCCATTCCCAGATGATAGTTAATCATCACACTGGCCGGATTTGCCGACTGCGCCTTGCCAAGTAGATCCAGTGCTCGGATTATATTGCCTTTCTTGAAGTAAATCCATCCAAGCGTATCAAATACGGCTGGTTCATCTGGCTTTCGCTCCAGAGCCTGTTGAGCGTAAAAAAGGGCCTGCTCCAGATCCTGTTTCTTTTGCCCGTATTCAGCAAGAAGGAAGGCCAGATCGTTGAGGATGGTCCACTCCTGTGGCTGTTTTTTAAGCGCATCTTGATACACAGGGATCGCCTGCCGGTAAATTTCTTCCGATTTCCGGTTGTTGTTCTGGAGGATATATATCTGTCCCAGGATATTGTAAGCTGATATCTCCTGAGGATTTTTTTTGATCCGCTTTTCCATCAGACTGGCGGCTTGCTCGAATTTTACCTGTTTGATCAGGATTTGAACGAGCGCCGATAAAAGGGATATTGATTCCGGTTCTAGCTTTAAAGCCTGTTCCAGCTTTTCCGTCGCTTTGTTTAGATTACCCTGAACCTGGTAAAGATTAGCGAGTCTGGCATAACCGACCGGTATTTGCGGCGCTTTTCTTATGATTTCGCGGTATACGTTCTCGGCTCGGCTGTAATCTTTCTGTATCAGATAAAGATCACCCAGATCCACTAATACATCCGGATCATCGGGGTTGTTCTTCAGGAATTCACGAAGCTGCCTGCCTGCTTCCTCGTAATTCTGCCGTTCGGTACTTAAACGCGCCAGTGCCCGGATGATTTCCCTGGACTCCGGAGCCTGCTTCAAGACGGATTGCAGGGTGCTTTCGGCCAATTCATATTCCTTGTTTAGTATATGCGCGTCCGCCAGTCGGATGTGACCCGGAATAAACTGATGTTTTTCGCGGATTACACCGCGGAATTCTGCGACTGCTGCGTTTCCGTCTCCCCGGATCATAAAAATGTTTCCCCTCGTAAAATGAGCATCGGCATCAATCGAGCTTTCCTTGATGACTTCATTTACATACTTTTCGGCTGTGGCTAATTCCCGCCGGGCCAGGTGGATTCTGGCCAAGATGTTTTTGGCCTCGATGATGTCCGGACGGGAGGGGTCCCTGGACAGACGCAGGCATTCCCTGACTGTCGTTAGTGCGCTGTCCGTCATATTCATCCTGAGATAGAGTTCGCCTAGGGCGAATCGCAGATGGAAGCTCTTGTTGTTGGTTCTGATTGCGTCGCTCAGTTCACGCTCAGCATCCCGGTTTAATCCGCGAGCCATGTAGAAACCGGCAATGCGCAGACGGTGTTCCTCGTTTTTGGGATCGATCTTAGCCAGTTGCTGAAGAAGATCATTTCCCCTGTCTGATCTACCGGATTGCCAGTAAACATTCGCCAGATCAAGCTGGAAATTCATATTTCCGGGCTGTAAGCCAATGATCTTCTGCATTGTGGCGATGGCGGAATCATATTGTTTGCTCTGAAGGTAGATTTCTGCCAGTTTCTGGTGAAGGATTATGGCTCCGGGGTAAATATCTATTCCTGAAATCAGCGTTTCCTCCGCTTCACGGGTCCTATTTTGCATCATCTGCGCCGCCGATGTAAGAATGAATAGGTCGATTTGCTTGACGCCCCGGCGGTGAAGTTTTGTAAGCAGGGTGATAGCGCCCTCGCTGTCTTTTTCCAGCATGAGTAGGGATGCCTTCAGTATCAGAGCGTCCTCATGCATCGGCGCCAGCATCAGGACGTCTTCGGCCTTCTCCTTTGCCTCAAGAAGCATACCATTCATCAGCAGGATTTTCCCTATCTGAAGGTGCGCGCTGATATGGCGCGGATTCAGTTCTACTACTTTGACGAAGTTACCATAGGCTCTTTTCATGTCCTTTTTCTGCAGTTCGACCATGCCCAGCATATAAAAGGCTTCAGAAAACTGCGGATCAATCTGTACGGCGTTTTTGAATTCCAGCGCCGCCTTGATATAATTGCCTTGATGATAAAGGTGTTTTCCTTTGTTGAAAAATTTCATTTTTTTATCCTGCGGGTTACTGCAGGATAAAATCAATATGATACAGAGAATGATCCCTGAAAAAAAAGGAAGGCTTTTTTTCATGTATTCATTTCCTCGGGAAACGGAATGCCTCGACAGTTTCTATATCCGAGATTTGATGTTTAACTCTTAGAAAAACCAACGCAATGCCACAATGGCCAGGCATGAAAGTGTCATGAAAGAGAGCAAACCGATTTTTCCTCTCAATTCGCCTAGGAGAATTTCGTAGATATAGAGCAGCATGATCATCTTAACGGCAACGGCTCCGAACTGGTCGCGTAAATCCGGTTCGGGCAAAGCAAAAAGAATCAGTGTGATGAACAGCACAAGATAATGCCGGGTGTTTACCTTGAACCCATGTTGGCGGCGGGTAAAACGCAATGTTAAAAAGCTGAAAGCGGTAAGAAGGATAAAAAAGAGATGATAGAAAAAGCGTATGGAATTGCCCGTCCAGGAAGCCGGGTGATTTTCGCTGTAATAAATTAAAAAAGGAACGGAGAGATAGATCAGAATCAAGAGGAACTGATTGGACCATTTGCGGTTGATCAACCATACGGCCCCGAAAAGAATGACGGCAATACCCGACGACAGGGACAGGTATCCGGGAACTTTATCGCACAGGAAGACCGTCCAGATTAAGAGCAGTGGGGCTCCAAACTGTATCGATTTATAGCTCATCCAGATGAAACGGCCGTTTTCCCTCCAGACTTGTGCTCTTCCTTTGATAATTTGGTTGATCCTATCAAAACGCCGTATCGTCAAATTCTTGTTATCGAATGCGTTGAAGAAAGTCAGAGCTAAACCGGAAAACGCAATACAAATCGACAAAATCACCCATTCGGACTGAAACCGCAGTATGTAGGCTAAAACGATCATCATCGACTGGATGACGTAGATTGTAAAAACCGCCTCTGAATGAAAAAGCCCCATGCGCACGAACTGATGGTGAAAATGATCCTTATCTGCGATAAAGGGTGATCGTCCAGAAAACAGACGTCTGCAGGTGACTGTGATGGAATCCAGAATTGGAAAACCAAAGATCACCAGTGGCAGCAGAGGGCTGAGAGATGTATGCCCCTGAGTCAGCGTCAGCGACAGAAACGCCGCGGAGAAACCAAGAACCTGGCTTCCCGTATCGCCCATGAATACGGATGCCGGATAGGTATTGAACAGAAGGAAACCGTAAATGGATCCGGCAAGTGCGGCGGCAATAACCACAAGATTCATATCCTTTTCCAGATAGGCCAGGTAGCAGATGCACAGGAAGCTCAGAAGGCAGATGCCGCCAGCCAGACCGTCCAGGCCATCCGACATATTAATCGCATTGGTTAGTCCGACGATGACGAGCAGTGTGAAGATTACGGATGTTATTTCTGGAATGACGATGTTTCCGGGTAAGAGGGAGCCCAAGTGGATGATTTTGACGCCGCCATATAAAATGGCGATCATGGAGGCTACGATCTGCCCGGTGAATTTGAGCCGATAATCCAGCCCTTTGAAATCGTCAGCCAACCCGTAAAGAGCGAGAATCATTGCTCCTGCAAGATAAGCCCGAATTTGGGTTCCGGGAATGCTATACAGCAAAATGGGCACAAAGGTCCCGATGGTCATAACGATTCCGCCAACATGGGGGACGGGCTGATGGTGAATCTTTCGCCAATCAGGAATATCATAGGCGCTGTATCTGACGGCCAAATGAACAAAGACCGGCATCAGGGCCATGGTGAGAAAGAATGATAATCCGGAGATCGTAATGATAGTCATGATGTTTTAAAGCTAATCATATATTGATGAATTTTGGGAAGCTTCCAACGATGCTGCGGTTACTGGGGGATGAAATCTCTGGCGACCGGCACAATCATTCGAGTAAATGTTTGCAGTCTGGCTTCTGCGTCTTTTTCATCTTCTTCCGGATATACTGGAGTGATAATCCGGATCAAGGCACCATCCGTCCGCTGTCTGGTCAGCGCATCCCAGAAAGAATATATTTTAACCTGTACAAGGTTTGTTAGAATACGATTTCTCTGGGGAAACCAGAAATAAATCAACTGACGGGAGCCGCCTTTTTCCATAAAGGCGCGGTGGACATCCATGGTTTTGCCACTTTCCAGATCAACATTTGCCGTTCCGGATTCTTCAAAATTCCAGCCGCTTCCCGGAAGGCAGGTTTCCGGCGAATGGGTTGCCGCACCTTTTGATTGGCTTTCATAATAGACCATGTAAAAATCAACATCCTTTGCCTGCGTATTCTGATAATTCATCATGATGTAGTCGTTGAAATGAAGGGTGTCAATAAATTGCTGTTCCATGAACTGGGGGGTTCCCTTCCATTCGCCGATTTTTAAGGGAAATTGCGCAAAGGGGATTCTGGTGGGAATTCTTTCCCGGAAATCCACTGTATGAGAAATTCCTAGTGTCAGCAGGAGTAAAGCAATTGCAACAATAAACTGGGGTGGACATAGCATGTCTTTCCAAATATTCAACCACCTAGACGATGTGGGGTGAGGGGGGACGAGGGGAATTTCAACAGCAGGATCACCTTTGTATCCCTCCTCGTCGTTGCCTTGTTTTCGGTCATTTCTGTGAAATTGAGAATCTAGTTCTTTGTGCTCCTGTTCCTGTCTTCCTTCAATCTTTTTCAAAATCCATATCTCAAGAAAAAGAACCGGAATGGTCAGCATAAAGATCAGCCAACCGGAGAATCCATGAAAAAAACTTTCCGCTGTTTCGACGCCCTTGACATCATACAGGATGCCTGTGATGGCGATGCGCAAACTGTTCACCATTACGGCCAGGGGAACGGAGGAAAACACCAGAACGATCCTTTTCCACAGGGGTGCTTTAAACCAGTGAGCCAGCAGAAGGCTCAGGACAAACAGGGGAATCACATACCGCAAACCGCTGCATGCGTCCACTACCTGCAACTGCGTGAGCCCCAGGTCAATGACATTTCCTTCGCGATAGGCCGACACGCCATAAATCTGAAGCATGGACACGCCGATCCGGGAGGAGAGCATTTTGAGATAAAGCAAAATCTTGCTGTTTAGAAAGTTCGGAAAAGGAAACATGGCAAGGATCATTACCAGGGCAAACCAGATGATTCTGATTTTCATCCAACCCAGAATAATCCAGGCAAATCCCGCGATGACAAGCCAGAGAGACAGATAGAGTGTGTAAAACTCGCCTCCCAGTTCTCCTACCCAGAAAAGGCCGATTCCCGCTCCGAAAGGGATAAACCCGAACCATGATGGTACCGACGGCATCAGATTCAGAGCCTTTCTCTTTTCCCATAGCATATACAGCACCACAAGCGGGATCAGGGAGCAGTGCGAATAATCCTCCCGCAGCCAATCACGGAAGATGAGCTGTTTAAGGGTTGTATGATAAGTGATCACAATTACTACACCATACAAAACGTATTGAAAACAGCTTGCCAATTTTGCTATTTTCAAATGATCCATCATTCCTGTCGTTGATTATTTAAAGAAACTTTCATGGGTTATGATGTTTTAGGAGGAGGATTTGCTTGATTTTTTCTTTTAAAATCCAAGATAAAAAAATGGGGGTCGATTTCAAGTTCCGATCCCACAATCTTTTAGGTTCCGCAAGAAACCGTGGTAACCATTCCAGACCCAAATTTATCCAAAAATCAGATGAGCGTTTCTTTGTTCCTGCATAGTAATCAAAAACGGCACCAATAGCCCCACAGAAAGATACATCTAATTTATTGAGGTTTTGATAGATCCACTTTTCTTGCTTTGGCGCTGACAGACCAACCCATAAAACATCCGGCCTGGCTTTTCTGATGCAAGATAACATCAATTCGTTTTCTTCTTCCGAAAAATCCTTTTTAAAAGGTGGAGAATAAGAACCGGTAAACTCAATATGCGGATATTCATGTTCAAGTCTTATTCTAATTAAATTTAAAACATCATCGGTGGCGCCAAGGAAGAAATATCTTATTCCACCATGTTCTTGGGCCATGCGATTCATTTCCAGGAAAAAATCCGTGCCGGCAACCTTTTCTGATAAAGGGATTTTCAGTGCTTTTGCCGCCAGTATTATTCCCGAGCCGTCAGGTAAGAGGATGTCCGCGTTGAGTAATGCTTTTTTAAAAAATGGATCTTTTTCGGCAATAACTAAAGAGTGTGGATTAGCGCATGCCATATAGCGTGTGCTCGTTTTTTCCGACATAAACGATAAGGCATTAGCCACGTCTTTTTTACAACCAGCATTGCTGATACCATATCCGAAAATTTCCACATGGGTTGTGCTGAAATTATTAAAGGTGATCATAGAAGATATATGTTTTCAAGCTTCATTCTTTAATGGGCCAACTTGCACGCAGGGGATCTTTGTACAGGCCAATTTTTTCAAAAGGGATTGGCTCGAATCCTATCTTCAATGCTTCTGAGGCAGGGGTAAGCGTAAAATCACCTTTTGCAATATTGGAAAACAACGGATCGGTTGTAAGGCTGTGAAGATCCATTCCCTTGCCAAGCCATGCATGCCACTGGCGTTCGTCCGGTACTTTTGTAAAAGGGATGAGCAACGGCAAACGGTTATGATAAATAATATTATGATCCGATATTGTTGTTGCTGGATCAAACTCATTCTGAATATCGTAAAGCACGGCATTCTTTCCCGTATAATAAATGATGTTCCGTATAAACCTGTTTCCCGACATCTTTCTACCTTCCTTCGTATTTGAGATGCTCAATAGTAAGGGATATCTTGTATAATTCATGTCATTAATTTTGGCGAACATTGCAGGAAGTCCTTCATAATCAGAACGGATTGACGAGTAAACCATCTGACTTTTCTTTCCCTCAATAATCATGTTGTTTTCAATGTTATTATCTCTGCCTCCATGAATAAAAATGGCGCCTTGGTAAGCCTTGGCGACAATATTTCCATACACTGCTGTTTCACTCGTGAAGTCATCAAGGTATATACCGTATGTGTAGAAAGGTCTCTGCCATGGATCTTTTGTATCCTTACGTCCATAACCGCCAGTATTGTGAATGTAATTGAACCGCACGATACTGCCACGTTTTGTCCAGTCGCGGGCACAGCTGTATATGGCACCACTATCTTGAGTTTCCTGATTTACATTATGCACATGGTTGTATTCAATTACGTGGTTATTGCCATCAAACCAGATTCCAATGCGCGGTGTTGATCTTATCAGGTTATGTGCGATTATATTGCCAACGCCACTGCAGAAAATTCCGCTGCTGGCTTTAGTAAACACGCCTACATGGCGAATATAATTGTTTTCAGCGCGATTTTTTGCAGGAATGAGCGTTTTGCGATTTCCTCCGGAAATGATAATGCCGTTACCGCCAACCTCATAAATATCATTTCCAGATACGGTATTTTCAAAACCATCTTGGATGTTAATGCCGTTGCCACCAGCATTATATATCGTATTACCGGCTATAACCGTATGCTTTGCCCCGTTGATCAAGATAGCACTTCCTTCACACCCTTCCATTGTTAAGCCTTCAATTCTGATGTGGGATGGAGCGCCATAATATTTATTGCCAAGTTTTTTTCCTGTTATTTCAAGGATGGTTGAAATGTAAGGGACAGTTATGTTTTTAAGCGAATTATTGTCTGACGGCCAATAATAGAGCTTTTTCTCCTTTTGATCGAAATACCATTCGCCCGGTGCGTCAAGTTCTTCGAGGGCGTTCTGAATGTAATATCTGTTTCCTGCCTTAATGGGGTATGTTGCGTTTTCAGCTAATGTGATTATTCGCTGATCTTTGTCGATTTCGGCGATGGGGATGATATTGTTCCAATAGTTGGGCCCAGGATAAATACAGATTTCTGCGTTCTTGGATTTTTGCCACTGATGAAAAGTGTTTTTACTGAATCTGAATTTTATTCTGCTTCCTGAACCAATAGAATCTTCCACATATAGAAAACCGCTGCCGATGGGATCCCGTGGATCAGTATCGGGAAAACGTGCCAGGATCTGTCTTTGTCGATCTGCAAACACCTGTCTGACCGTATGTCGGGCAAGGGGAGTGTCTTTTAAATCAGATATAAAAATATTACCTTTATGGGCCATAAATCCTTTAACCGATTTTGCGCCGCTCAAAATGGGTTTGTCACTGCCATAAGCTCTTATGATAAGAGGTGCTGACTCTGTGCCTGAGTCTTCGGGTCCCAGACTTAAAGGCTCGTCAAATCGATAAGTGCCGCCTCGCACTAAAATTAGAAAGGCATGGTTTGGTTTTTCTTGCCTTAATTTTCTAATCATATTCCTGGCATGGTGAATAGTTGCAAACGGGCCATCAGTACTCATCTTATTCGGAGTAGGAACTGTTCCAGACCATTGATTATTTCCATTTGGAGATACATAGAAAATCATTAACTTATCCAATGTTTCAGCGTTATTGGCGATGCATGGGGAAAGACCACTCAATATTATAAAAAGAAAGAAGATAATTATAGAATAATCAGTTATTTTATGCAGATAAGTATTCAAGAGACTTTCCTTGCCAAGGCGGCATTGTAAATTTTAATCAGCATTTCGTAATTCGTATTCTCATTGAGATGGGTATCAAATTCCTCTCGTGCGCCCAAACCCAGTTTTTTCAATAAACCGGACTTGGTCCAGGCGGAACATACTTCATGAAAAAGAGATTCGCCGCTCCGTGCTTTAAATATCAGGCCACTCACGCCATTTCGAACGATCGATGGCAACGGGCCTATATTGGAGACTGCTACCGGTGTGCCGTAAGCGAAAGCTTCCCGGATAACCATCGGGAAGCCTTCAAAACATATTGATGGCAGCACTAGAAGTTGAGACGATGCGATTTGCTGTTCAGCAGCAAGAGGTGGCAGTTGACCGAGAAAACGTATTTTTGCTCCTGGAAGCCTTGACGCTATCTTTTGCAGTGATTCACGCAAAGGTCCATCTCCCAGAATCCGCAATTCGGGTGCTGATTCACCCCATTTAAGCCATGCATGGATCAAATCTTCGACACCTTTTTCGACGGATAGGCGACCTGCAAACACGGCATACTTGCCTCGTTTTTCCCATGGAAATGGTTGAGGTGCCCCCGGGTAGAAGTTTGGCTTTACGTGCACTTGGTCATCGGGCAGACCTGCCTGAACCATCAGTTTACGCTGAAATTCAGAAAAAACAATAAAGGCATCTACATGACGCTTCCATGTTCCAATCCGGCGGTGAAGGGATACGCTACATGCCAGTGGAATCGTAGCCAGGCGACTTTCACGATAACAGCCATGCCTGAGTGAAGGACAAGACGACCTTTGATCCAGACATTCTGTGCAGACTTGGCCTGCACGCATTGGTATTGCTGCAGGACAGAAGATCCGGTAATTATGGAGCGTCAATACGCGTGTCGCACGGGAACCTATGCCATAGAAGATCGATGGTGATAAAAGCGGGAAGGTATTGTGTACATGCGCGATATCAGGTTTGGTCCGCACCGTTTCACGCCTGATAGCGGCGGCGCTCCACGGATTCCACGGGGTGGACAACGCTCCTTGTATCATTCCAAGGGAACCTTTTGCGCGTATCTCATCGCTGGACCGGGAAAAAGTTGATACGTCATGGCCGTGATGCCTCATCAGTTCCATTTCGTTTTCAAAGACCGTATTTTCGCCTGAGGGAGCGGAGGAACCGTAATAATTATGTATAAACAATATCTTCAGGTTGTGCATTCCCGTATGAGTCCGATAGGTGTTACAGAAAAATAAGTATTGCTGTTAAGGTGGAG
>DAOLNX010000034.1:0-29504 GCA_035416785.1 Smithellaceae bacterium
CATTATGCTGGCGAACTTCCAGTTGCGGATTGATAAAAAAACGCGTGGATGTGGTGATCGGCTGATATAATTCCGTAAAAAAACGAGGAGATTCACCGATCTGCATTTCAGTTCGCCACTCGCCCCCCAGGGCATTCAATTGGGCTTTGGTAATGCTTGCCGCGATGGAATAGGTGCTCTCTCCCTTGAAATTGTCGGCCATACCGAACCCGAACTTAATGAACGTGTCTCCCCATGATTTTTCATCTGCCGTGAAAACCAGGCCCGTCTGTTTTTGTCTTTGCTCAAGTCGGAAATCCACCCTCTCAAATGTGTCCAGGCCGTACAATCTTTTCAAATCCTTTATCAATGTTTCTGTATTCAATGCTTTACCGGGCCAGGTTTCAATCTGGGCAGCCAGAACCAGTGGCGAAAGAGGCGAATGGTTTTCCACGCGAACATAATCAATCACGGGATTGTCTGTCCGGCCTTTGCGCTGACGGGCCAGGTACTGTGAATATGCGTCGGGCGGGATGGCGAGCGGTGCGAGGATTTCCCTCATCTGATGAGCCTTGTCATAACCGATGGTTATCGCGCGAACGGCTTTGGAAAAATCCGTTGTGCCAATGTCTCCCAGTGCCGGTTGGACAAGAATGTCCTGGACGTTCATGGCTAAAAGCTGGGCCTGTACATTTTTCTGGATGAGGATGGTCATTACCTGCGCAGTGATGCTGGCTGCAGAGGACAAATTGCCGCGGGAGCGCAGCGCTGTGCCGATATCAACGGCAATAATCATTTCTGCACCCATTTGTCTGGCGATATCGGCGGGTAAATTATTGGCGATGCCTCCATCCACCAGCAGACGTCCATCAATTTCCACAGGTGCAAACACACCGGGAATGGACATGCTGGCTCGCATGGCTTGGGCCAAATCGCCAGAGCGTAAAACCACCTGTTCTCCTGTTTCAATATCCGTGGCGATGGCACGAAAAGGAATGCGCAGGGCATCAAAGTCCTGAAGATTCGCTGTGTGGAGCAAAAGTTTTTTCAATTGAATATTCAGATTTTGCCCCTGAATCAAGCCTTTGGGCATGGCGAACTTTCCGTCCTTGTATCCCAGGTCCACGTTGATTTTGTAATTTTGAGAGTCTTCTTTGCGGCGGAAAGCCAACTCATCGACTTCCGGTTTATCCGTGAAGGCATTGTCCCAGTCCATACCAGTAACCAGTTTTTCCAAGTCGTCAGGTGACAAACCCGCGGCATAAAGACCACCAACGATGGCACCCATGCTTGTTCCGGTAATCACATCAACAGGAATTCGCATTTCCTCCAGAATCTTAAGAACGCCGATATGTGCCATGCCCCTGGCTCCACCGCCGCTCAACACCAACCCGATGCGGGGACGTTTTCGGCCGTCAAGGGAAGGATCGGGTTGTGCCGCCCAGGGCGTCTTTGGAGATGCCAAAACAAGAAAAATACTGCCTAATAAAAAAATCGTTAAGAATAACAAAGATCTTTGGCGACAGGCAGTTGTTGGCCTCATTTTGGAAGTATGAGGTATTTGATCATACATGGAGAAACGGCCAGAATTCTGGATGGTGTTTTTCATGTCGCATCCTGAAAGATATTTCTTTTCTGACTGTTTATGGCAGGATTTCAAAAGAGTCAAGGCCGATAAAAGCGGTTTCAAGGTGAGGATATGATTGACTTGGAAAAACAAAATCCTTATATACCGACCAGACGAAATATCCATCGCGCCGGCGATAAGAAAAATTTATGAAAATTCTCCATACCTCCGACTGGCACATTGGCCGCACACTCAATGGGCGCAAGCGTTACGCAGAGCATGAAGCATTCTTGAACTGGCTTGCCAGGACCGTCGACGAAGAAAATGTTGATGCAGTGCTGATATCAGGGGATGTTTTTGACAACACCACACCGAGCAATGCTGCGCAGGAGCTTTATTACCGGTTTTTATGTCGTGTGGCCGGATCCTCCGGGCGTCAAGTGGTTGTCATTGCCGGAAACCACGATTCCCCCTCTTTTCTCAAGGCTCCAAAGGAACTTCTCAAACACATCCATATTCAGGTTTTTGCCTGTGCAGCGCACGATCCTGCCGACGAAGTGACCGTGCTGTGCGCTATGGATGGCCGGCCGGGAATGATTGTCTGCGCGGTTCCCTATCTGCGCGATACAGATTTGCGCACCGCCGAGGCGGGGGAAAGCCTGGAAGACAAGGAAAGAAAGATGATCGGGGAAATCAAAAATCATTACCTTCGCGTTTGCGAAGCAGCCATGAAAATCAGAGAAAGATTGCAAAAGCCCCTGCCAATTGTCGCCATGGGGCATTTGTTTGCGGCAGGCGGCCGGACGTTGGACGGAGATGGCGTGCGTCATCTGTCTGTCGGAACGCTCGCGCAGGTCGGGAAAGAGGTTTTCCCGGATGTGATTGACTATCTGGCATTGGGGCATTTGCACGTTCCTCAACGTGTCGGAGGTTCGGAAGTGATGCGCTATTGTGGTTCTCCTTTGCCGATGGGATTTGGCGAAGCCGGACAGGAGAAAAAAGTTGTTCTTGTGAATTTTGAGAATCGGGAACCCAACGTGTCCGAAAGAGTCGTGCCTTTGTTTCAGGAACTTAAAACGCTGCGCGGTGATTGGTTTTTGCTTTCCCGGGACATTCAAGAGCTGAAATTCAGAAAGAGCCGCGCCTGGCTGGAAGTTATCTATGACGGTGAAGAAATGATCGGCGATTTGCGTGAACGCCTGGAGGAAGCAACCTCCGGAACGGATATCGCCATTCTTTCCGTCAAGAACAGCCGGTGGTTGCACAAGGCCTTTAGAAGTGAAACGGAGGTTGAAGCTCTGGATGCTCTTGATATCAATGATGTTTTCAGTCGCTGTCTGGATGCGTGCCGGGTTCCCGGTGAGCAGAGGCCGGTTTTATGGTCAGCCTATCAGGAAATGCTGGCGTCTCTGGATGAAGAAGATCCCCTGGCGACGTAGGGGGAGAAGACTATGAGAATACTGGATATTCGCTTTACAAATCTGAACTCGCTGACCGGTTCGTGGCGTATTGATTTGACGCATCCGGACTACTCTAACGGGGGCATTTTTGCAATTACCGGTCCGACTGGCTCGGGGAAGACCACCATTCTGGATGCGGTTTGCCTTGGGCTTTACGGCAGAACGCCCCGCCTGGATAAAGTGACCAAAAGCACCAATGAAATCATGTCCCGTCATTCGGGAGAGTGTTCTGCCGAGGTCACTTTTGAAACACAAAAAGGCCGTTTCCGCTGCCACTGGAGCCAGAGAAGAGCCAGAAAAAGACCGGATGGTGAATTACAGCCGGCGAAGCATGAAATTTCAGATGCGGATTCAGGCAGAATTCTGGAGTCGAAAATCACGTTGGTTGAAGAACGGGTTGAAAAAGTGACGGGAATGGATTTTGAACGTTTTACCCGGTCCATGCTTCTGGCGCAGGGAGGGTTTGCTGCTTTTCTTCAGGCTTCGCCCGACAAACGTGCGCCCATTCTGGAACAAATTACCGGTACGGGGATATACAGCCGGATCTCCATAAAAGCACACGAGCGTAGCCGGGAAGAATCTGAAAAGCTTCATAAACTGGAATCGGAACTGATGGGAATAAGGATATTCTCCGATGAAGAAGAAATCCGGCTACAAGACGATTTACAGGAGAAACAAGGTCTTGAAAAAGCGGTGGCCGGGAAAATCCATGATGAACGGCTTTTTCTTGCGTGGGTTGATGGAATCGCCCAGCTGACTGGAGAACTGAGCCTCTTAAAAGAAAAAAAACTGGCATGGGAAGTGAGGCAAAAGGAATTTGCGGGAGAATCGAAACGGCTGGCCCGAGCGCTTCAGACTGCGAGTGTTGAAGGGATCTATCATGAGATGAACGCTTTACGCCGTCATCAGGAAGCCGACACCCAAGCGCTTGCGGATGCTCAAGCGCTGCTTCCGGAGAAGGAAACCGCCAGAGACGAGGCCCGAAAAAACGAAGATGCGGCCCGCTTGAAACTTCAAGATGCCAGGAGTCATCAAGTCCGGGAAACGGAAACGCTTCGAAAGGTGCGCGAGCTGGACGCTTGGTCCGTGGAAAAGAAAAAACAGATGGAAGCGTCTGAAAATCTTCTGGCCGAATCACGAAAAAAAGTTCAGTTCTGCCTTCAAAATATCTCCCAAACGGAGGCATTGCTTCGTCAGGCGCAGAAGGGTCTGGAAAAGGTCAGGAGTTCACTGGAAAAACAAGCCTCCGATGCGGCGCTGCCGGAGACGCTGGCCGCTATTGGAAAATCCTTTGCGGCATGGCGGGAGATTGAGGCAAAGTATTCGAAATCTGAAAAGGATTTGCCAGTCTCCACCGGGAAAAAAATGGCGGCTTTTGCCGACTTTCAAAAATTTCTGTCTCAAAACGAAAAGATCCGACAGGAATTGGAAAGTGCGGAATCTGATGTTTTGCGTCTAACGGATGAACGGAAAATTGTTCTTCGAGGGCGGGAAGAGAGTCAATGGAGAAACGAACTCGAGGATTTGAAGGAACGTAAACGGCAATTAATTCATGTTCTTGAAATTATTATAAAAATTATTGATATTGCCTCAAAGCGACATCTTTGGGGCAAGAATCTGCAAATCTGGCAGAGCCAGCTTGATACGATCTTTTCGGAAATCCTCACCCTGGAGGAACGCAAAGCCGCTCTTGAAAAAGACCAGGAATATCTGGAAATACAAGTTGCGCTGCTTTTACGCATCCGGAATCTGGAGGAAGAACGCAAACATCTGGAAGATGGTCGGCCCTGCCCTCTTTGCGGGGCGACTGAGCATCCCTATGCGGCTGGAAATGTTCCGGAATGGAATCAGGCCGAACAGGCGCTGAAGAAAATCAGGTCAACCCTCAGGACGGAATCCGCAAAGCGAACCAAGCTGGAAGCTCAACGGACTCAAAAAGAAGCAGAGTTGCGTCATGGACAAGAGGAACTGGCCGAAATGGACAAAAGCCTGGAGGCGGATGAAAAACAATGCTCCTTCCTGTTGAAGGTGCTTGGCATTTCGGCTGAGTCTGGGGAGCGCGAGACAAAAGTGAAGAACGAACTTGCTGTTTTGGAGTCTTCGATTTTCGAAATCTCCGGCCTGATCTCCGAGGGAGAAAGAACTGGCAAAAAAGAAAAAGCTCTCCGGAGCCTTCTGGAAAGAAAGCGGGAAAATGTGCAAAAATCAGACATGGCTCTTCAGGACGCCAGGCATGCTCTGGAAAAGGCCGAAATCGAGCAGAACCGTCTGGAGCGCGAATGCGGAAATCTGAAGGAGGATGTCGAAAAGGCGCGTGCGGAAGTGCTCAGGGAGGTGGCGCCCTTCGGCATTACCGAGATAGTTCCTGTCTTCGCGGATCAGATTTTTCAGGAACTTTGTAGCCGAAAGAGGTCATGGGAAATCCTGCAAGATGAAAAAAAAATATTGGATAAAAAAATCAGTGACTTCAATTCCTTATTGAATAAAGATCTTGCTGTAAGGGAGACACTGGAAAAGGATATGGCGGCAAAAGCGAAAGAGCAAGAAGCACTGGCGGTTGAATATGATCATCTTTGTTTGTCGCGTCTTGACCTTTTCGCTGACAAGAACCCGGACCGGGAAGAAAAACGTCTGGCCGATGCGGTGATGTCTTTTGAACAGGATCTGGAGCAAAGACGTGGAGCCCGTGAGCAAAAAGATCAGGAAGTTGTTGAGTTAAAATCAAAAATAACTTCCCTGGTTACCAACAGCGAAAATCGGGCTCGGGACCTTGGTCTGGCCGGGCAGTCTTTTCAACAGAGCCTTGATAAAGCCGGTCTGGAAAATGAGGAGGTTTTTCTTGCATCGCGTTTATCTGAAGAACGCATTACGGAACTGTCGGGAAAAGAGCAATCCTTAAGCCGGGAAAAAACGGAACTGGAAGCCAGAATCAAGGACAAGTCCGAGGCCCTTGCGGTGCAGCAGGCAAAAAATCTTACCTTGCTGTCGAGCGGTGAGCTTTTGGCGAGCATCGAGTCCACAGAAAGGGAGATCGCGAAAATCCGTAGAGAAATCGGAGCTATAGAACAATCCATCCAGGACAATCTCCAACAGAAGGAGTTCCGCAGGACGCATCTCTTGGCAAGGGATCTTCAGAAGAAAGAGTGGCAGCGATGGGATGCGTTGCGGGAGCTGATCGGGTCTTCCGACGGGAAAAAGTTTCGTAATTTTGCCCAAGGACTGACTTTTGAAATGATGACGGCTTATGCCAATCGCCAGCTTCGGAAAATGACCGACCGCTATCTTCTTCTTCGGGATGAGACGATTCCTCTGGAGCTGAATGTAGTGGATCATTATCAGGCGGGAGAAGTACGCTCAACAAAAAATCTTTCTGGCGGGGAAAGCTTTATCGTCAGTCTTGCGCTGGCCTTGGGACTTTCCCGGATGGCCAGTCAGAATGTTCGCGTGGATTCCCTTTTTCTGGATGAAGGATTTGGCGCCTTGGATGACGATGCCCTGGAAACCGCGCTGGACACGCTTTCCGAACTGCGCCAGGACGGTAAACTGATCGGCGTGATATCCCATGTGCCGGCGCTCAAAGAACGAATCGGCACGCAGATTCAGGTGATTCCACAAACGGGAGGGCGGAGTGAGCTTTCCGGCCCCGGTTGTTTTCGGTGTTGATTTTGTTAAGAAATACATATAAACGTAGGCACGGGAGGGGCAGTGGCAAAAGACATGAATAATCGTTTTACATCTTGGAACAGGGAGGCACAGTGGCACAATGAAGGCTACAGACTACATTAATTGGTATATTCCGGAACAACTTCGCCTGGATACGGATACCTATCGCCGGGCGAAACAAATAGCGATTTTTTCTCATTTCGGTTTTTTATTCTTCATTCCCAACATCATCAAATGGTATAAGATCGGCAGTCTTTTTCTCGCCTCAAGCATGTTTGGCGTGATGATTGCTGTGTGCATCATTGCTCCGCTGGTGTTGAGATCAGGGCATATGATGGCATCCGGAAACATTACCATGGGCGCTTTGTGCTGGCATTTTTCCGTTCTGACTTTCATGACGGGCGGGCTGGCTTCTTCCGGTCTTGCCTGGAACCTGATCATTCCGCTGTTTGCGGTCACGTTTTTCGGTCTGAAACTGATGATCATCTGGACCAGCGTGATGTCTGTGGAAATCATCCTGCTCATTGTCATCCACAAGATGGGGCTGTCTTTGCCGACCATTGAACTGACATCGGCACAAATGGCATCGACACTGATTTCCAATGCGATTGGTCCTTTTGCCGCCACGGCGGCAAGCTGCTTTTTTTTCTACAAGGGATTGGAAAGCGCGCTGGGAACACAGCAGGAAGCGATTGAAGCCCAGAAAGCGTCCATGGAAGAACAGGAAAGAGCCAAACTTCAGATTGAAGAGATGTCGCAAAACCTGGAACAGACCTTTGTTCAGGTTGGTCAAAACACGGATCATCTGGTGACGGTGACGTTGAAGGAGATGGACGCCAAGACAAAAGAGACGGCTTCAAACGCCGGCTCGGCCAATCACCTGATGAAAGAAGTCGGCAAAGTGATGGCCGATGCGGACAAGTCCATGAAAGACTTGACTCTTTCCATGTCAGACATCACCCGGGCCAGTGAGGATACCTCCAAGATTGTCAAGACCATTGACGAGATCGCGTTTCAGACCAATCTACTGGCGCTCAACGCAGCGGTGGAGGCGGCCCGTGCGGGTGAGTCGGGAGCGGGTTTTGCGGTCGTTGCCGACGAGGTTCGTAATCTGGCGATGCGCTCGGCGGAATCGGCCAAGAACACGGCTTTGATGATTGAAAACACCGTCAAGAAAGTCAAGTTCGGAGCGGAACTGGTTTCCAAAACCAACTCCGCCTTCGTGGAGGTAACCACCCGGGTGATCAAGGTAGCGGAAATTATGGATGATATTGCATCCGCCACCGCCGATCAAACCCACGGAATCGAGGATGTGAACCGGGCCGTTGAAGAAATTGACCAGTTGCTGCAACAGGGTGACAAAATGGCGTTGATTGAGGCATAAGACGGCGCTTTCTATCTGGAATGATTTTATCCGGATCTTTCCATAACGGTTCTTTTACGATACGATCATGAATCATGACCGGTTTTGCCGGCCTTCCGGTCGGGCAGAACTTATTTTTATAACACACGAAGGAGGAAAATCATGGGTGAAGCGGTTACAAAAGCATTAAGAGATGGAGTGGCGATATTGTCGATCGACAAGCCGAAGATGAACCAGCTCAGTGGTGAGGTTTTCGAAGCCATGCGGAAACATCTGGACGCCGTCGAAGCAGATAAAGGCATTCGATGTGTGATTATTACTGGTGCGGGAGAGAAGGCCTTTAGCGCGGGGGCGGATCTGGCCAGCGGTTTTGGTGATTTCAGCGCTGTGGACTTTTTAAAGCGAGGGCAAGATGTGTGGAACAAGGTTGAATATTTTCCGAAACCGGTCATCGCAGCGATCAATGGACATGCACTGGGCGGTGGGTGCGAGCTGGCCATGGCCTGCCATATCCGCTTTATGAAGAAAGGCGCCCGTATTGGCCTGACCGAGACAAATCTGGGAATTATGCCTGGTTACGGCGGAAGCCTGAGATTACCTCGTCTTATCGGAAAATCAAAAGCTCTGGAAATGATGTATCTGGGTAAACAGTGCGAGGCGGATGAAGCGCTTGCTATCGGCTTGGTGGACCATGTGACGGAAGAAAACGTTCTGGAAGCCGCTTTGGAACTGGCCAATAAGATTGTAAAAAGAGCCCCGCTGGCCATTGCGGCGATCACCAAACTCTGCAATATCAGTCCGAGTATTTCCGCTGAAATCCACTTGAAGATCGAACGGGAAGAGCTGGGACGGCTCTTTGCTTCAAAAGATGCACAGGAAGGCATTGGCGCCTTCTTTGAAAAGAGAGAGCCGAACTTCAAGGGAGAGTAACGCTTACGCCGATGGCAGGTTCACAGACCAGGTTGTCTTGTTTTAAACAACGTCAGGGAAAAACAAAACACGATCCTGCCATCGGCTTTTTCCTGTTCCGTCACGATCCACCAACTCCCCATAGCCTCACTTCCCCGTTATCCCTGAATATTTGATTGACATGCTGGAGAATTCTTCATATATGTCCGCCGCAAGAATTCCGGCCTCTGAAGCCGGTTTTTATACTGAAATGCAGTTTGCAAGGAGGGGCAAATGGTATCATGGTCCGGCAATAAAAAACGGAAATCCGGAAAATTTTGGAACATTGCAGCCGGAATTGGATTGGCGGTCGGTTTTCTGTTCGGCATGGTCTCCTGTGGCGGCGACAATGTCGGATACAGTTATTCCGTGAATGTCATTGTCAGAGGCCCGATTACCGGAGCTCTGGTTCTGCAAAATAACGGTACTGACGACATGAACATTTCTTCCAATGGTTCTTTTTCCTTTCCCAAAGCAATTCCCAACGGGACCGCTTATGCGGTTACCGTGAAAGCCACACCCGGCGGGTTGTCCAGAAGTTGCACGGTCATCAATGGCGCAGGCTTCATCAATAATTCACCGGTGAGTGTCGCTGTTCACTGTGCGGTTCCGCCTCCGCGTTTTTCTGCTGATCCGTCGGGGAAATTTGCTTTTCTGGCCAATTTCGATGCCGGAAATGTTTCAGCTTATACCATCCATGCGGCAACAGGAGCTCTGACGCCAGTGGCCGGTTCTCCTTTTGCCGCCGGAACAAATCCGGATTCTGTCACGGTTGATCCCTCCGGAAAATATGTTTATGCGTCCAATATCGGATCCAATACTATATCCGCTTTTGTCGTTGATGCGGCAACGGGCGTTTTGACGCCAGTGGCCGGTTCTCCTTTTGCCGCAGGGGCCAATCCCCGGGCAGTCACCTATGATCCACTGGGAAAATTTGCTTTCGTAGCTAATCTCAATGCCGGAAGTGTGTCGTCCTACCTAATCAATGCTGCCACGGGCGCACTGACACCGGCGGCCGGATCTCCCTTTGCCGCCGGCAAGGGGCCTTATGCGGTGAGCGTTGATCCCTCCGGGAAATTTGTCTATGCCGCCAACAAGGACGCCGCAAATGCTTCCGTCTATACAGTGGACCAGAACACCGGAGTGTTAACTGCCGGAACAGCGGTGGTAACGGGAGAAATGCCAGGTGTTGTCGTGATTGATTCTGCCGGGAAATTTGCCTATACGTCCAACTTCGGTTCCGCGAACATCTCTGTCTATACGATTGATCAGACCACTGGCGCTTTAACCGCTGGCACGGCTGTGGCAGCCGGTTTGGCTCCCTTATCTTTTGTGATTGATCCTGCTGGGAAATTTGCCTATGTGGCCAATTACGGCTCAAACAGTATCTCTGTCTATGCGGTGAACCAGACCACCGGTGCTTTAACCGGGCTGACTGCGGCCGGGACCGGAACAAATCCCCGTACTGTTGCACTGGTGGGCATCGGCACCCAAACGTTTGCCTATGCGGCAAACTATGGCGCCAACAATATTTCAGCTTACAGCGTCCATGCGACGACAGGATTGTTAACCTCTGTGGCCGGTTCTCCTTTTGCAGCCGGTGTCAATCCTTACTCCATTACCATTGTCAATTCCGGTGCGAAAGTGTTTGCATACGTTCTCAATGCCGGTTCCAATAATCTGTCCATTTACACGATTGACCCGACCACCGGGGCTTTGACGCCCACACCGTAAACTGGCATATATAGATAAGATACTGATTTTACAAGGGATGTTTCTGAACGTAAAAAAACCGGCCTTCCGAAGTCTTTTTGATCTGGAAGGCCGGTTCAATGTGGCAGTAAATATTTACTTCTTCTTTTTCGCGTCGGCTTTTTTATCTTCCTTGACTTCGATTTTTGCCGCAGTCATCGTGTATTCGATGGTTACTTTTGAACCGACTTTCAGATCACCAGTCACTTTGGTTGTGGCGCTTTTGTTTACTTCCCAGTTTTCATTACCTTTTTTTACAACAATCACATCTCCTTTCATTTCCAGAACCGGTCCGGTCACCTGATAGGTTTTTTGTCCGGCAAAGGCCAATGTGGCAATGAAAACAAACGCACATACGAGAACTAAAACTTTTTTCATTGATTTCTCCTTCTTTTTGATTATTCAACAACAATTTCATTTTTGATGGTATCAAACGTTCTTTTTTTGATGTCGCTGACACGCATCACATCTTCAATTTTTTTGTATGGTCTGCCGTTGATGATCGCTTTCGCTTTGCCCGGGCCGATTCCCGGAAGTTTTTCCAGCGTTGCCTGATCCGCCTTGTTGATATTGATTTTCGATCCCGGATTACGTTTTGCGGCGGGGGTAGAATTTCCTTTTTCCAATTCTACTGCGGATTTCTCTTCCTTGGCGGCATGCGCTGGATGGATGCACGTTTCCGTAACGAAAAAAACGCTGATCAGAAAGATGCCTAACATAAAACCGTACTGTTTCAAATTCGAATATTTCAATATTTTCAATGGTCTACCTCCAGGCCGGCCAAAGCGCTTTGTCAAACGCAGAAAACTATTTCATTGTTTTAAAGGATCCATCCACGATTTCAGGTTCAGGTTTGAAAATGTTCAGACCGAAACGCGAGTGCAGTTTATTGAGGATTTCCGTCAACTGGGCAGGGTCCATGCCTGCGCCCAGGGCGAATGGCCCGGCAAAGGCTCTCATGCAGTGCACCATGCCCGCATCAATATCCGCCGCGGAAGCGGCAATTTTTTCCTTATAGACTCGAACCGCTTCGTTGATCTGAATGGCGAGAAAATCCATGGGACCGAATTCCTGAGACTGTACGGACATATCAATTTTGGCCTTTCCGCCTTCCCAGGTGTAAATGCCCTGGCCACTCTTCATGCCCAGTTTTTTGCTGTCCAGAAGATTCTGAAGGACTTTTCCCGGTTTGTATTCCGGGGAAAGCGTTTCAGAGTAATATTTGAGCGTGTGGTAGAAAACGTCAATGCCGACGTAATCCGCAAGTTCAAAAGGTCCCATAGGCATACCGGCTGCTGTTTTCATAAGGGCGTCGATCGTATCCGGCTTGATGGTGCCTTCATCCAGAATGGCGCTGATCACGGCCTGATTGGGCGCGCCAAGCCGGTTGACGATAAAGCCCGGGGCATCCTTGAGTACTTTTATGGGAACCTTGCCGATTTTTTGGGTCAGTTCACAAAGCAGGTCCACATTAGCGTCTGTAGTATTTTTAGCATAAATGACTTCCACGCCTTTCATGACCGGCGCAGGATTGAAAAAATGCATGCCTAAAACCCGTTCCGGATTCTTTGCGGCCGTTGCGATTTCGCTGATACTCATGGTGGAGGTATTGGATGCCAGAAGAGTATCCGCCGGTGCAGCGGCTGATATTTCGGCAAAAACGCTTTTTTTCAAATCCATGATTTCTGGGACCGCCTCGATTACCACCTGTACGTCGCGGACGGCTTCCGTGTTGCTCAAGGATGTTGAGACGTTGCCCATTACCTCGGCTTTCTTTTCTGCAGTGAGCTTGCCCTTGCCGACCAGGGTTTCCAGACTTTTGGTGATGGTGGCCATGCCTTTATCGACAAATTCCTGCTTGATGTCCACCATGACCGTTTTTAAACCGGCCATTGCGCAGATCTGGGCGATGCCGTTTCCCATGGCTCCTGAACCGATGACTGCAACCTTCTTTACATCTTCCAACTTCATAGTTCTTCTCCTCCTGATGTTTTTCAGTTGATAAGAATTCACGCAGCAATTCTTTTTTGTGTGCGCGGAGTATAAAAAAGGCTATGACCAAAAGTCAAGAAAAAAAGAATCCGGATGATTTTATTTTTCCAGTTCAAACGCAGATTTATCCGCCCCGCAGACCGGACAGGTCCAGGAATCAGGAATGTCTTCAAAACGAGTGCCGGGAGCAATGCCGCTGTCCGGTTCGCCCTTTTCCGGATCATAAACATAGCCGCAGACCGTGCATACATAACGTTGGGCTTTGACCTTCACTTTGGCGGCGGGTGCGCCTTCATCAAAGGTGGGAGCGGTTTTTGGTGATTTACCGCCTTTTACATTATGGTAGTAGGCATAGGTCATGGGTTCTCCTGTCCCGGTGAGGTCTGCTTCCACCACTTTTCCCAAAAAGAGCGTGTGCGATCCGCAATCCACTTCGTTTTCCACTTCCGCTTCGATATACCCCAGAGAATAATCCAGAACGATGGGCACACCGGTTACACCAGTTTTGGTCCGCGCATCCTTCAGCTTATCCACATTGCGCCCGCATTTAAAACCGAAAAGACCAAGAAAGGTCATAGGCGCGGCTTCCGACAAAATGGAGACCGTAAATTTGCGGCTGTTTTGAATCAATTCATGCGTGAAATTTTCTTTGTTGATGCAAATGGCTAGAAGGGCCGGCCGGGAAGTGACCTGTACAATGGAATTGGCGATCTGACCGTTGTATTTGCCGTTTTGTCCGGAAGTGACAATATAAACACCGTAACTTAAAATGCGAAGGGCTGCTCTGTTCATGATTGGATTTCCTCTTCTTTGAATGAATTTATAGTTTCTTCTATAACTGAATTTTATGGTTTGTGCCATGAAATTTCTTCCCGGTTTTTTCTTTTGACAAATGGCCGTTTCTCTTATAGTGGTTTAAAAGATAGTAATTTTGAATTCTTGGCGTCATAAGAGAATGATAGACCGAAAAAATTGCTTGACTGGAACAGGCTTTGAACATTGTGAAGAAAGCGGCGATTTATTTTGCCGGCAAGAAATACTGCAAAACGGCCATCGAGGATCGGGCCGATCTGTCTGCGATCCGGGAAAAGCCAACGCCGAAAATGATCGTGGGGCTTAGCCTCATTGCCTTTAGCTATGTAATCGGCATGCCGACCTCTCTGGCCGTGACGGCCGTTGTAGGCCGGAGGGAAGGGCCGCTGGCGGGTGTGCTCGCGGGAGGAGGAATCTACGCGATATCCACGATTTTATTTTTCGTGGGGCTTAAAATGTCCGGTGAAAAGTATTTTCATCTCTTTTGCCGTTGGCTGATCCGGGTGATTCTGGAAAAAATTCTCGGCGATGATGCTCAGGCGCTTTCCGATACGGATTCCAATAGCGGACAATGACAAAAACAATGCGTTTGCAACGCTGAAATCAACAGGTTGAGGTGGTACATGGATAAAGTTGACGAAATCATTAGTGGACTGAAAGTGAAGATTATTGATACGCTGGGATTGCTTGATGTTACTCCCGACGATCTCAAGGATGATGAGCGCCTGGTCGGCGGCGATACAGGCATAGATTCCATTGATGTTTTGGAACTGGTGATGATGATTGAAAAAGATTACGGAGTAAAAATTGAAAATAAAGAACTGGGCGCCAAAGTATTCGCATCGGTTCGTGCGCTGGCGACTTTTATTGTTCAGGCCGGGAAAACAAAAACCTGATCCTGAGGCAAACTTGCGCTGCCGGAAGGCTTGATCTCTTCCCGTGATGATGTTTTCATGAAGAAAATATTGCTGATTTCCGCCAATAAAATGAAAAATCCATATCCGGTTTATCCGCTGGGCCTGGATTATGTGGCAGGTGCGCTCCATGCCCGTTACCAATCGGAAATTGTCGATATGAATACGTTTTCGGATCTTGACCGCCTGGCGGAGAAAATTCGCGATTTTGCTCCTGACTATATCGGCCTCTCAATACGCAATATTGACAATACAGACACGCTGAACAGTCAGGGATTTCTTGCCGACTATCAGGAAATCATGAGCATGATTCGCGAAAATTCACGAGTTGCCGTGATTCTGGGGGGCAGTGGCTACACGATTTTTCCCGTTGAGTTTCTCCGGGCATTGAAAGCGGATTATGGTATTGCCGGAGAGGGGGAACGGCTTTGCGTTCTCCTGGATGCGCTGGAAGAAGGCAGGGATGTCAGCACGATGCCCGGCGTACTGACAAAAGAAACCCTATCGGCCTCTTATCTTCCCTGGGATGGCGACATAAGGCGATCGTTTCATCCGGAAGCCGTCTACATGGACTATTACCGGTCTTACGGCGGTATGCTGAATTTGCAGACGAAAAGAGGTTGTCCCTTTCGTTGCAGCTATTGTACGTATCCTCATATTGAAGGCGGCAAAATGCGCTTTTTTGCTCCCGAAGAAGTGGCGCGGCAGGCGCGCGCGCTTCAGGAAGCCGGCGCGAAGTATATTTTTATGACGGATTCGGCTTTTAACGCAAGTTATGATCACAGTCTGCAAATTGCCGAGGCCTTCAAGGATGCCCGCATTTCAATTCCCTGGGGCGGTTTTTTTGCCCCCACCGTTCCGCCCGAAAATTATTATTCTCAGCTTGCCGATGCGGGGCTAACCCATGTGGAATTTGGCACAGAATCACTATGTGGTTCCATGCTCGCCAATCTGCAAAAACCATTTGCCGCCGCGGATGCTTTTAGGGCGCATGAAAAAGCATTGACTGCTGGTTTGCACATCGCGCATTATTTTTTGCTGGGCGGACCCGGAGAAAACGAAAATACGCTGAAGGAAACATTAAAGGGTATTGATCGTCTTGAAAAGTCTGTCTTTTTCTTTTTTTGCGGAATACGCATCTATCCATATACGGATCTTTACCAGACAGCCTTAAGCGAGGGGCAGATCGACGCATCGCAAAGTTTGCTGGAACCGGTTTTTTACCGGTCACCTTTTATTTCTCCGAATGCCATTATTCAGGAAGTCGAGACTTTTGCCCATGGCCGAGCGAACTGGTTGATTGGAGCGGGGGAAAGCAAGACAACAAAGATTCTGCCCAGGCTTTATGCAAGGGGATTTACGGGCCCGTTATGGGAATATCTGATTTCATGAAATGCCTTCCATGAAATGCTGCACAAGGAAATTTAACCGCGCTGAAAGAACAGGTTTCTTTTTTCTGGCGGCGGCAGCCGCCATGTTTTTTGTTTCTTCCGGGCTGGCAATCACTCTTTTGCTCTTTTTTGTTGCTTTATGCGTGGCCGCCTGTTTTTTTCCCCGGATGAACTTTCTGGGACCAGTCATCAGCCGGGGCCGTACAGGGAAAAACTCCGTGGCGATCACTTTTGACGATGGTCCCTCAGCGGTGACCACACTGGCCATTCTTGAACTGCTGGACCGGCACTCCGTAAAAGCCACATTTTTTGTTTCAGGTGTGCATGCTCTTGAGCATCCTGAATTAATTGATGAAATTGTCCGCAGAGGTCATGGCGTCGGTAATCATTCTCTGAATCATGATCCTTTTGTTATGTTAAAGAGCTATCGTGTCCTGTATCGTGAGGTATCGGAGGCGCAGAGAATTTTACGGAAGATGGGTGTTGAAACAACTGCTTTTCGCCCTCCCGTGGGTATTATCAATCCAAAGCTCCATCCTGTTCTCAACCAGATGGGATTGGTTTGCATGAACTTCAGCTGCCGGGCATGGGATGCGGGTAATTTTCGGATTCGGAATCTTGCTTTCAAAATCATGCGGAAAGTCAAAGATGGCGACATTATTTTACTTCATGATACAGCACCGCGCCGATTGGAAGACACTCGGTCTCTTTTGCGTGAAATCGATGCAATTCTCACGGGAATATCAAAGAAAGGCTTGCGCGTGATCCCCTTGAACGACCTGATCCGCCATGAATATGAAAGAAGGGAAAAAAATTTTGATTGAAAAAGCAAACAATGATATGGTTTCCAACCCTTCAACGGAAGACGGGGAACAATATCAAAAAACAGGGGATCAGGATTGATCGCTCAATGGAATTTAATAAATAAAATCAGGTATATTAATGAAAGTGTGACGGAAGCGTCCGGTTTTGCGCCCGCAAACAGCGCCTGGTTTTCCGGCCATTTCCCCGGAGAGCCGATTTTGCCGGGCATTGCCTTGATCTCCGCTGTTTATGATACAATCAGGAAATGTGAGCAGGATCGAGGCGAGAAGGTCAGCATGGCTTCCTTGAAGAGAATAAGATTTACAGGTCCTGTCCGGCCGGGAGATACATTCCTTCTGAATCTGAACCGTGAAAACCTCAATGGCCGATTCTGGTTCAATTTTAAAATTAACGTGAAAGAAAGCACGGTTTGCAGCGGTCTGGTAGCCGTATTCAGGGACGAAGAAGACAAAATTGGAAAAAAGGAGGAGGAGAATGCCTGAAACTCAAGATATCAAAGGCATTGTATTGCATGTTGCGGAAGTGATCATTGAAGAACTGAAACTCGAAGATGTTACTCCGGAAACGTTCAAACCGGACATGGATTTGGTGGACGAACTGGGCATTGACAGCATGGACCTGGCAACCATTGCCCTGGTTCTGCAGGACGAGTACAAAATTTCGATTGATGAAGACGATTATCCAAAATTGAAAACGATTCAGCTGATTGCTGAATATATTCAGGAAAAACTTGCCGCCGGAAATTGATCCGCCGCCATGAGGCATTTGCATGAACGAAAATAGGAAGACAGCCGCATTGACGGAAAAACCAAAATTTTCCGAACTTCTCGCCATTCCGGAAATCAGGGAACGCTGGGAAAAGGTGCGTAAGTATTTCTTTTTACGGGAATCGACATACGATATGAGCAATCGATGCAATATCCACTGCGACGGCTGTTATTATTACGAAGGAGACAAGCAGTTTGCGGAGGAAAACCTTTCTCCGGAGGACTGGCGCAGACTGATGCAGGCAGAGAAGGCTCGTGGTATTACCTATGTTGTTCTGGCTGGCGCGGAGCCATCGCTTGTCCCCGAATTGCTGGAGGTTTGTTATGCGGAGATGCCCCTGGGAAGTATCGCGACCAATGGCTTCAGAAAGATACCGGAAGCGGTAGGTTACAAGATTCATATTTCCGTTTGGGGGAACGATGAGACGAGTTTGCGGGTGAGAAAAGCAAAAAACCTCCTTAAAAAGCAGATTGAGAACTACGCTGATGATTTACGGGCTGTCTTTGTTTATACCTTTACGAAAGATAATATTGATGAAGTTCATGAGGTAGCGACTGAACTGGTCTCGTCCGGTTGCAAGATGACTTTTAATGTCTTTTCTTCGCCGGTAGGCTATCAGGGGGTTTTACGCCATGATGAGCAATCTTTACAAAAGACACGCCGGGCGATGATTTCTCTTCTTGGGCAGTATCCGGAAAATATCCTTTTTTCCGTGTATAATGCCGTCGCGCACACCAGCGAAAAAGGACTGCACGATCTGTATCGCTGTTCTTACCCCCGGTGTAATTCTTCGCAGGACATTGGGCTGGGGCGCTCTTTCCGCCAGTACCGGACGGACCTGAAATGGGATCGTTTTGCTGCTTGTTGCGTGCCGGATACCGATTGCCCGGATTGCCGCCATTACGCTGCCGGTTCCGCTGTAGTGACTGCGCGTCTTTATCGCCATGTGTGCGATCCGGATACCTTTAAGTCCTGGCTGGACTATGTGGATACCTATCTGGCCGTTTGGGTGATGGGGTATGAGAAGGGAGCAAACCTCTGCGAGTGCGAGATCAAGGTGCCGGCTGCCGTTGGCATCTGATTTCAGACATGCAGAAACAGGCAGGAAGCTTTCAGCAAGTATCAATCATCAAAATGGCATCAACTTGTAGGAAGTATCGAAAAGGATGTAATGTATAAAAGGTTTAGAGGATGAAAACAGTTAGTTCTCTTTTGGATTCGGTTTGGCATGAACGATATAAACGGATAGCTAGCCTTAATATCCGCAGTTCTATTTACGATGTGACCAATCGTTGCAATTTGCGTTGCAAGGGCTGTTTCTTTTTTTCTTCCGGTGAACAGCATGTTGCAGAGGAGATGGATCTTCAAAAGTGGGAACAGTTTGTCGATCGGGAAAAAGCACGAGGGGTGAATCTGGCGATTTTGATCGGTGGCGAGCCGACGCTGTGCATGGATCGAGTCGAAGCGTTTTACAAACGTTTGCCCACCTACTGTGCGACGAACGGTCTGATCAAAGTGTCACGAGATCAATTTCCCGACATGATGGTCGGTATTTCACTTTGGGGAGGTGGCGAAGATGAAAAAGTCCTTCGCGGCAAAGACACATTTGCCATTTCCAGCAAGAACTACGAAGGCGATCCCTTTACGTATTATCTCTATACCGTAACCCCAAGACAGGTGGGAAAAATCGAACCTGTGATCCGTCGCATTGATCATTGTGGCTTGAAAGTGCATCTGCAATTGCTTTCTAACGACGAAGGGGTGGACGGATTTTCCTGGCGGCCGGAAGAGTTGCGGGACTTGCGATACGAGTTGGATGAAATGATGGATTCATATCCGCAAACCGTTATCTCCAGTAAGTATTACCATGAAGTGATTACGACGGGCATGATGCAGGGCAGGCGCTTTGGTTGGCGGGAGTGCCCTTCCGTGACGGAATCTCTGGACAATCGTCAGCCAGCGGTTAGGCGTCTAATTCATTTTTACCGGTGGGCTGCGGATTTGAAGACAGTTCATCGCTGTTGCACGTCCGCCACACGCGACTGTTCAACCTGCAAGGATGGCGCGGCGCACATGAGCTGGATTATGGTCAATAAACGCGATCATATGAAGACATCAAAGGATCTGCAAAACTGGATTGAAGTTTATGAGATGTTTGCCAAGCTGTATCGTCTGATACCGTGGTAGAGCTTTAGATTTATGAAACAAGGGGAAAAAACATGGAACGAAAACGGCTTTTGATGATTGCGGTAGTTTTTTTCTTTTTGATGGTTTTGGGAAACACACCGGTTATCGCTGAAGATTCGGAAACCAGTCGGGCGACACTGGCTGGCCTTCAGGGAACAGCGGTGATTATTGAAGATTTGCAGCCGAACGTGCAAAAGTATGCGTCCAAGTCCGGTCTGACCAAAGAGCAGATTCTGCGGGATGTGTCGCAACGCCTCAGTGCTGCGGGCATCCGCATGGTGACTGGAAATGAATGGCAGAAAATACCGGGACAGCCGATGCTCTATATCAATATTAATACTCATGAAACGGAAAAATACTGGTTTGCCTATGATGTCCGGGTGGCGCTTCGGCAGATGGCGACACTGGATTCCAATCCCCATCTGAAGACGTTTGCAACAACCTGGTCGCTGAATATCACGGGACAAGCGAACATCGGAACGCTGCATCTGATCCGTCAGGACGCCGGCGTGATGGTGGACAGGTTTGTGCAGGCATATCGTTTGGCGAACAAGAAGTGAACATCAGTGGAAACGGCTTTGAGTTTTACAAGATTTCCGGCTGTTTCATGCAATAAAAATAGATTCGGGGAAAAAGATGATGAATGATGAATCCATGAAGGGAACAACGGCCTTGCCGGAACCTTCCGCAAAAAAACGCTGGCAGTGGCGTCCAATGCGCTGGAAGGTTGCCCTGATCATTCTGGCAATAGTCCTTACCGTGGGGAGTAACATCATTTTCTTTGCTACCGGGACACCCTTGGACAAGGGAGGGAAAGAACCGGATTTTGTTTTAGCGTATAATTTCAATCTGATTATTTTTTTGTTGTTTGTCGCCTGGACGGCTTATACAGATCGGGAGTGGCCGGTCTGGAAGCGACTATTGTGGATGATCGTTTTGTGGATCATGCACG
The DNA here is from genome assembly GCA_035416785.1 of Smithellaceae bacterium. Taxonomy (GTDB): domain Bacteria; phylum Desulfobacterota; class Syntrophia; order Syntrophales; family Smithellaceae; genus UBA8904. The sequence goes on from DAOLNX010000034.1 coordinate 20,575, forward strand.
GGTTTATGCAGATTTTACCCTTCAGCATCATTGTTGATCGTCTGACGGGAGGATTTGTCACCAATCCCACGACCGTTTCCATTTTGTTGGCTTTTGTATCGATGCGCCGCTCTTCCTTTTTTGTAGAGCCGGCGACTGCTGAGCTTATCGAAAAAGAAATGCCTGCCCGACATGCAGATCTTCCGGGAGAGAATCTGATCTTCCAAAGTTCAGATGGACAGGAAGAAAAAATTGATCTTTTTGCTCTCGGGAATCTGCTCTGGAAACGGCGAAAGATGATTTCTTGGATTTCCGGAGTTATGGTGGTGATGACGGCAGTGAGTTCATTGTTCATGCCCAATATTTACGAAGCGAAAGCGGTGATTATTCCCGTCCAGAGGGATAAAGACATGGCGTCCACCCTGATGGGCAATTTGTACAATATGATGGGCGCTCCTTACACTTCCGCTTCCGGTGAATTGGTTCTTTTGTTGCAATCCAATATTCTGCGGGAAAAAATAATTCAAGATTATCAATTGATGCCTGTTTTATTTAAAAGGCTATGGGACGAGGAGAAGAAAGATTGGAAGGCGAGTAAGTTCAGCAATGCAGGCGGTCGAAAAAAAATAAGGCAGGACGATGAATTTACGCTCAATTCTCATTCGATATTTTTTAAAGCGATAATACCTTATATGCCGGATGATAAGCCCATCTTACAAAAAGACAAAGGAATTCCTGATATATGGGATGGTTTGCGTGAACTGGAAACAAAAATTAAAATTGAGGAAAACAAATTTGATCAGACGATTGTCGTGTCCGCGGAAGCGGATGACCCTGTTCGTGCTGCCAATATGGTCATGTATTTTTTGACGGCGCTCAATGACTATATGAGCAATGATGCCAAGAGGGTTGCCGCCATCAATAAAAAATATCTGGAAGAACAGCTTATGAAGACGGCAGATCCGCTGATTAAACAAAAAATTTACAATCTGATTGCGCAGCAGGTGGAAACATCGATGATGGCGGATGTGAAGGAAAATTATTTCTTCAAAATCATTGACCCACCGAAAGCTCCTGACAAGAAAATCAAACCCAGAAGAGCTTTAATGGTCGTCTCCAGTTTTCTGGTTTCCCTGGTTTTGGGAATTGGGACCGTATTTGTTCTGGAGTTGTGGAAAAAAATTGAACAAAGAAAAGCGGTGCAAATCAGAAAACTTAAAGTTCGGCCGGAGATATGATGCCGCCGAGACCATCATAAATTTACTTGACAAACCAAGTTTGCCTGATGTACGAAGAGCTAAAGTTAAAAGTATTTTGAATAAAGGGAAGTAGTTCATTCATCAAAAAGTGGAGGGAAAAATGAAAAAAATAAGTAAACTCATGAGTGTGATAGCTTTTTCAGCTTGTGTAGCTCTTTTTGTGCCGACAGTGGCGTTTTGTCAAGTGATTCCAGGAACTGGTGCGGGTGCAGGTGCAGGTGCGGGTGCGGGTGCAGGTGCAGGTGCGGGTGCGGGTGCAGGTGCGGGAGTTGGAGCCGGTGTTGGAGCCGGGGCTGGCGCTGGCGCTGGCGCAGCGGGAGCAGCGTTGGGTGGGGGTGTTGTAGCAGGTGTTGGTGGTGGAGCAATCGCGGCGGGAGCCGTAGTGGCGGGAGCCGTGGCGGCGGGCGTTATCGCATCCACTGGCGGAAATGTGACTCCGACCCATCAGGCATCCCCTTCTCATCATTCCACGCCTACCCATCATTAGGAGAAGGATTGTATAAAATAAATATTTGGATTGGGGCGAAAACAATGGCCGCTGTATCGGTCTGTTTTCGCTTTTTTTATCATTATGTCATTTTAAACGCAGGAGGATCATGAAACGTCATTTATGTTTAATTTTGATGTTGTTTGCGTTATTATTTTCCATCGATTCTATTCATGCCGCTGACCGGATTGATCCCCAACAGGAAAAAATATTGTCAGCCGCCGAAAAGCTGTTTGTCCTGATGAAAAACAAAAACTATCCGGCGATTTGGTCCGTTCTTTCTGAAAAATCTCAAAAAACCGTCATCAAGGATGTCCTTAAAGAAAATGAAAAAGCCAACAAGCAAAATGCAAAAGCCAATCTGGAAACCGACAGGGAGGCGCTGCGTAATGATTTTGCCTTTGGTGGCGTTAATGCAAAGGCCTATTGGAATGGTTTCTTAGCTGTGTTTAATCCTGAAATTGTTCTGGAACGATGCAAGTGGGATATGGGAAAAATCGAAAAAGACGAAGCGGAAATCATTTTGCAGTATAAAACAGCAGAAAAACCGGCCATTCTGAAGATGTTCAAGGAAAATAACGAATGGAAAGTCGGGTTGGAGGAAAGCTTTGGCGCCCGCAGACTGATGCCGTTTTAGCGATTCACTTGAATAGGAGCCTTGTGAATGCTTTTTCTGTGATTCTTTCCGGTTTCCGTTTCAAAACATAAGCGTAGTCGGTACTACGTTCCTCCTGATGTTGTCCATTGTTGAATGCTGACCGGCTACAGATCCAATCCCTTTTTGATTTTTTCCACCATCTTCTTTTCCGCACTGCTGTAAATACCATCTGCCAGGCACAACCGACGGGCAATGTTCAATGCTTCCAGACGTTCGTCCTTGTCCTTAATCAAAACAGAAAGAGTCCGAATGGCATTTTCCTCGTCTGCGTCAAGAATCGCCATTTGATCATGCATAATTTTTTTAAACTGGCTGGGACGCAATTTTTGTAATATTTTATGTGTTTTGGCGATTTTTTCGCCGACGTCAAAATGCTCTCTTTTAAAATGGGGAACGACTTTAGCGGTAGCCATATAAATGCGTATCAAGCCGGCTGCAATGCCTCCTTCTTCCATCGACACAAGATGTTTTCCGTCATCATGGTCCTGATCAGATTCTGTTGTTTCAGGAGCGGACTTCTCCAAAGAAGGCGGAAAAAGCCGTTTGAGCCACACATTGCCGTAGATTTGTTGAAACAGAATTTCCTCGCTGCGATCACGGTATTCCCGCAAGACATTAAGAAGACCTTCCATATAATCCGATAAATTGTGCTCCATTTCCATGAAGGGATTATCCAATGCTGCCGGTTGGCGATGATTGCGAGCAATTTCCGCGATATTTTTTACAGGACGCATGAGTGGATTAATATCGGCAAACCAGAATCTCTGAAAGCGAAGTGGATGAGCATACCGGTTGATTTCCGCCTGAAGTTCCGTCACCCAGAGTTTTATCCACGGACGAATCCAAAGCTTGTAAAGATTGTCATTTACTTCAGAAACTTTGGCTACGACGCGGAAATCATCTTCATCTCTCACATCGTCGTCATAGGCAGCAATGTCGGAAAAAGTACGCGGTACAAAACGAGCGGTGAACTTTTCAGTCCGGATGTCTCCGTCAATGACCAATTCATAAAGTCCCGGCTGCAGAAATTCAATCATATCAAAATTGCCGATAATATTTTTGTGTTCTTTCTTGGCGACTGATCCGGCGACAAAAATGCCCAAGTGTCCGATATCCTTATGGATGATATACACAATGACCTGTCGATGCCTTCTGATGTCTTCCACGGAGCTGTAAACACGGGGAATCCAGTTAAGCGCCTGTTGAGCTGGAGTGATGTTGTCTCCCTGCGATGCAAAAACAATAATTGGATTATCAATGTTTTTCAGGCTGACTTTTTCTCCTTCCCGCAGTTCCAACTGGCCGCTTTCTAGTTTATTCCCTACAAAGAGATTGCGGACGATATAGTGAATCTCATCATCATTGAGCAGAAAAAAACCGCCCCACCATCGCTCAAAATTAAGATAGCGTTCTTCTTCCGAGTCCACCTTTTCATAAACATGATACTGCTTGCTCCAGAATGTGTTGGCTGGGTTGAGAAGTTCAAAATTGAGCACCAGATTGGCGCCGTCGAATATACCATTTCCCATGTCGCTGAGAAACGAGTTGATCCAGACGCCTCCTACCAGTCCACCTTTGTATCGCATCGGATTCACGCCGGCCACTCCGCTCCAGTAGGAAAGGGGGGCTCCGTTGAGCACCAGTGGTCCCGTAACATCAGGACGTTCCGCACAGGCCAGTGCTGCCGCCCAGCCGGCCTGGCAGTTGCCAATAATTGCCGGCGCATCGGCGTATGGATGAAGTTCCACCACTTTTTCCATAAATTTCTCGATTGCCGTAATGACATCCGGCATGGTCTGATCGGGAAAAGGTTCTGTGTAAAAAAGAACAAAATAAACCGGATGACCGTGATCCAATGCCATGCCGATTTCTGAATCGCGCTTGGAGCCTCCGATACCAGGACCGTGGCCTGCCCGGGGATCAATGATCACAATCGGTCTTTTTGGACGTGACGGACGTTCTCTGCTGCTTTGACGACGGTTTACATTTTCAGGCACCGGATCCATTTTTCGGCGACGATCGGAAATTCTGACCAGGGCATAATTGACGGGGTGTTTAAAATGTTTGGCATTGAGAATCATTTCATAATTGAACGTCAGAACCGGTGGTTGACCGCTGCGAATATGCCGGATGTAATTATTGCCGCGCTTGCGGAGAATATCTGTAAAAATGACGGATCGTTGGATCGAATCCACAAGATATTCGAGGTAATGTTTTTGCCAGTCGAACCATTGCCTGGTCTGTTCTCTGGCAGACGGTAGATTCATAAATCTTTCTCCTTTGAATGATAAAACTTGCTTATAAGTTTTTACGAAAAGCGCTCAAATCATGAAGAACGAACTCAAATATCAAAATGGAAGCGCTTTTCATGAAATAACCGAAGACAAATGTTTACAATATCCGAATCATAGAGGATGCCCCGGTTCCTGGTAATTTCTTCCAATGCTTGGTCGGCGCCAAGGGATGGACGGTAAGGACGGTGCGAAGCCATCGCTTCGACAACATCGGCGACGGTCAGAATCTTCGATTCCAGGAGAATATCGTTATTTTTTAAATGGCGCGGATAGCCGGATCCGTCAATCCGTTCGTGATGCTCCAGTACAATGCGGGCGATGGGCCAGGGAAAATCAATGTCCTTGAGAATGTCGTATCCTGCCTGAGAATGGGTTTTGACAATCTCAAATTCTATATGCGATAATTTGGTTGGCTTGGTCAGAATTTCAGCGGGAATGGATAATTTCCCGAGGTCGTGAATGGTACCTGCCATGCGCAGACCGTCGATCCGGCTTTCGTCAAGATTCATTTCCCTCGCGATAGCATAAGCCAGATCTGCTACACGGCGCTGATGACCAGCCGTGTAAGGATCTCTCGTTTCCACAGTCATGGATATGGCCCGAACCGTAGCGCCGAGAGACTGCTGGAGACGTTCCAGGCTTTCCTGACGTTCATACTCCAGCTTTTTCAGGTCGGTAATGTCGCGCACAAGCCCGCGAAAGCCAATGGCTTTATTGCCGTCATCTTTGATTAAGGCAAAGGAAGACTGAATATGTTTTCGGGTGCCGTCTTTGCAGATAATTTCATAATCCAGCAGCCTACCCGGTTGTGCGGTCTGATAAACTTTTTTATGGGCCTCATAAATTTTTCGGGAAGTTTCCGCATCGGTATACTGCCGGCTGTTCATGCCCATCAGTTCTTCTTTGGGATAATTCCAGATACGGCATAACGTGTCGTTAAAAAAAGTGAAATTTCCGGCTAGATCCGTTTCATAGTATCCTTCTCCGATGCTGTCCAGAATAGTCCGGTATTTTTCTTCACTTTTCTGTAGAGCCTCCTCGTCCTGCTTCTGTCTGATCTGCAGAGCCCTTTTTTCCAGTATGCGGCTAATGGCCATGCCCAGACGGGAAAGATTTCCCTTAAGAATATAATCGGACGCGCCCAGATGGATGCAGTTGAGCGCCATTTCCTCGCCGATGGCGCCGGACACAATGATCAGGGGAATCTCCAAGTTTAATTTTTTTATAAGAGACATTGCGTCGATACCGCTGAATTGAGGCAAATGAAAATCACATAAAATAATATCCCAGAATTCACTCTGCAGAGCAAATGTCATTTCTTCGGCTGTCTGGACGCGATCATATTCCGGTTCATAGCCATATTTTTTTAGCGTCCGGACTAAAAGCAAAGCATCATCTTCTGAATCTTCAACCAGCAGTACTTTCAGGGGTGTCAAGATTGGTATCCTCGCCTTTCGTTTGTTTATAAGTTTGTATAATTCAGAAACAGGTGGACGTCAATTTCATTTTCCGGGAAAAAGCCTGACTTATCCGTCTGGCAAATTCCGTGAAGTTCTGTTATGAATTGCTAAAAAATTGAGAGGGCCGAGAGATAGCGAATCTTTCGACAGACAATTGCTCATGGGCCCTTTTTATTGTTGATGGGAAAAAACTTTTCAGATCAGGGACATCGTTTCTGAACGGTGGGTTGCACCGGCAAATGACATCGGATTGGGGGACGCTATGCGGGTATTCAAAAATGCCGAATTTATATCTTGTGAAGAACCAAACCGCGTTTTTCAATATCTGGTCGAAGATCACGGGAAAATATTTTTTACGGGCAATCAGCTGCCGGAGAAATTTAAACTTTGCGATATCGTGGATTTGAATGGTAAATGGGTTGTTCCTGCTTTTGGCGATACGCACATGCATTTCAGTTCGTTTGCCTATTTCCATTCCGGTCTGGACTGCCGGAATGTGGGCGATTTCCATGAGCTGAAAGATCAAATTGACGATTATATGTCTAAAAGAACAAAAGAAAAAATGATTTTGGGATTTGGATGTTCGGCGCACACCGTCAAGGAAAGAAGACTTCCGGATCGGTGCGATCTTGACCGGATTACCAACCATCCTCTTATGCTGATCAAATACGACGGTCATGCTTCTGTCGGCAATTCCGCCTTGATTTCCAAAATGTCCTCCGCGATTGTGTCGGATCCGGGATTTGATCAAGAGACAGGATGGTTCTATCTGAACGCTTTTTATAAGGCAGTGAACGCCATAACCCAAGCTGTTTCTCTACCTGAACTGTTCAAGAATATTCTTGCCGGCAGCAACTACTTGGCAAACCGGGGAATAGCGCTGGTTCACACGGCGGAAGGCGTGGGATTCCCTCTGGATATGGATGTAGATTTTATGCGGTTTGCCAATCGGGGCCTACCGCAGACGTTTCGGGTTTTTTTCCAGACGATGAATGTTGATAAAGTCAAACGTCGAAAATTGCCCCGGATCGGGGGCTGTTTTGCCAACGCGCTTGACGGATGTTTTGGATCGGAGGATGCAGCGCTTAAAGAACCATACAGCCATCGTCCACAGAGTCACGGAACTCTTTTCTATTCCCAAAAACAGGTCAACGACTTTGTAATGGAGGCCAACCGCCGTGGTTTCCAAATTGCCATGCATGCCATTGGTGACGCGGCCATTGATCAGGCCCTCACAGCTTATGAGGCCGCCTTGAAGGATTATCCCCGCGACGATCATCGGCACATCATAATTCATGGCGATTTAATGGATGAACAGGCGATAGAAAGAGCTGCAAAGCTCAATCTTTGCATCGCCCTGCAGGCGCCTTTTTTATATTGGCCTCAGGAGCCGGTCGAGTATCTGGAACATATTCTGGGAAAACGAATGAACCATCTTATTTCGCTCAAAAGCATGCTGAAGGCCGGTCTGCTGGTTGCCGGCGGATCAGACGCACCCTGCACGCCGCCTGATCCCATTGCCGGAATTTTTGCCGCCTGTAATCATCCTAATGCGGATGAATCCGTTTCCGCTTTGGATGGGCTGCGTATGCATACATCAGCGTGCGCCAGGTTATCCTTTGACGAGGATACGAGAGGAACGCTTACGGAAGGCAAAAGAGCGGATTTTGTTGTTCTTGACCAAAATCCGCTGCAGATACCTGTTCATAAAATCAAGGACATAAATGTCGAAGCGCTCTATTTGCAAGGTGAAAAACACTCCGGACCTAGCCAGCGAAGCGTTACCGTTTTTTTAGCGGATGGTATCCGAAACCGTTACGGTGGCTAAATCCGAAAAGGACGAAAAAGAGCAAAAATGGAAATGGTGGCACATCATGACGCGCGACTGAAAAAAGAAAGGCGCTTTATGCCTTCTTTTATTTCCTTTCATGTCTTTTGCCAGTTCCAATTCTTCCTCCTCCGGTTACTTTTCTTTGACAAACCCATGACGATTGTCTATATTAAATTCGTTAAAGAAAGGGGGCGTAAAGGTTTCGACGGGGACATTTGAAGTTGTAGAAGCGTGCCGAGGTTCCTACAGGTAGGAAACATATAATCGCAGACAACTACGATTACGCTTTAGCCGCTTAGTCGGCTAACGTTCCACAAGGCTTGCCTGCCGACTGAACTGGAACGTCATTAAAGACAGGATAGCCAAACTTCTTGCCTGGAGAAGTAAGGCGAAACTTTACAGGATAGCACAGTAGGATCCCGCCTTTGGGAGCATACCAGCGTGAAGGCTCAAAAACGAAGGCTACGCACGTAGAAACTCCAGCGGAAGGTTTTCGGACGCGGGTTCGATTCCCGCCGCCTCCACCATGTGGTAATCCAACACAATCCAAGGAAAGACAAAAACCCGTTAAAAATAGCGGGTTTTTTGTTGCCAATTGAACTTTGTTTTGTATTTAAACCTTTTACAAGGTGCGTCTAGTAAAAATAGTAGACTCGTCTAGTAAAATATGTATAATGCATCCATGGCAAAATTATATGAACGATCATTTGTGGCGCAACTGGAACAGCGTCTTTCGGTTGGCCAGCCGCTTATTCAAGTGCTGGTTGGCCCGCGTCAAGTTGGGAAAACAACCGGGGTTAAGCAGATTTTGGCACGGTATCCTGATGCGACCCATTATGCAAATGCCGACGACATTTTGACGACGGATCGCACCTGGCTTCTGGAGCAGTGGCAGAAAGCATCACTTTCCGGGAAAAAGACGCTGCTGGTGATTGACGAAATTCAGAAAGTTCAAAACTGGT